>DASUFX010000477.1:0-9566 GCA_036274355.1 Kofleriaceae bacterium
TGACAGCACGGTGCCGAGGTGGAAGTCGAGGCGCGGTTGCGGATCGATCTTCAGCTCGGTCGTCGGATCTTTACCGGTGCTTTGCAGCGGCACAGCGTAGCCAATACCGATCCAACCGCCCCAGTGTCCGTGCGGCTCGTGGAACAGCGCGGTCGTGCGCATGGCAGCTTCGGTCAGGTACGCGCTCGACATCGTCGTGTCGGGCGACGAGATGCCGAGCCCGTTGATACCGAGCTGGACGTCGAACGCGAGGAACTCGTCATCGATCGGTTTCTTCCATTCGATCGAGAGCGCCTCGCCGATCCATTTGCCCTGATGCCCGAGCAGGTGACCGCCACCGCCGCTGGCGGCGAGCGCGATCTGCCGGCCGAGCGGGCTGCGCAGCGAAAACCCGACGCTCTGCCACGGCTTCTCGTCGGTGAACGACGGCTGCTTCGGCAACAGCTCGACCGATGCGGCGAGCTCGAGCTTCGTGAACAGCGACCAGCGTCCCGACAAGCCGAACAGCCCGAGGTCGGTGAACTTGAGACCGCCGCCGTCGAGCATCGCGTCGGCGGTGAGGAACTTCATCTGTGCGGTGAGCTCGCCGCCACTTGGGAGCACGAGGTAGTCCTGCGCGACGCCGCGATGTGACTTCTCGACCGCGATCGATTCGGATGCCATGTCGGCCGCGGCCGGCATCCCGGTATCGGCGCGAGCGACGCTACCCAAGGAAGTGATGGCGGCGAGCGTCCAAGCTAATTGCCTCATGGGGCCGTAGAACGCACGGCCCCGGGCGGAGATCTATTGAGGGGTCACCGCCCACTTCTCGAGCTGCCGGTGGTCGATCGCGCCGGCACGCTGGCGGACCAGCCGACCGCCGCTGAACACCGCGAAGTTCGGGATGCTTTGCACCTGGTAGCGCTGGGCCAGGTCGCCAAGCACGTCGGTATCGACCTTGAGCACGATCGCCCGACCGGCCAGGTTGGTCGCGGCCTTCTTCACTTCGGGCGCGACCTGCCGACACGGCCCGCACCACTGTGCCCAGAAGTCGACGAGTACCGGCACGCGCGCCCCAGTCACGATGTCGTCGAACTGATCGGAGCTGGTGATCGAGATCGGCGATGCGTGCGGCGGCAACACGGCGCCGCACTTGCCGCATTTGCCAGTGTCGGCAAGGTGGCGAACCGGGATCCGATTTTGAGCTTTGCACTCGGCACAGACGCGGCGCATGAGGAGATGTTACGGTGCGCCCGTGGCGAAGACGAAGGGCAAGTCACACAAGGGGAAGACTGCGGCGAAGGCGCCGGCAAAGGGTGCGAAACCTGCGAAGGCAACTGCGGCAAAGGCGCCGGCAAAGGCGGCTGCGCCCAAAACCGCGCGGGCGAAACCGTCGCTGAAGCCGTCGCTCCCGCTGCCACCGGCACCGCCGCCGCCGCCGCCGCCGCGTGACGAGCTCCCCTCCCCGCGCGACGTGCAGCGCCTGACTCGCTACGGCGAACGGTTCGGTCCGCACAAGATCGACGTGCGCTGGTTGCCGTTGCAGTTGCCGGTGACTGGCAGTGCACTCGCTGTTTTCGATCCGGCCGTGCCGAAGAGCTGGCGCGTGTTCGATCGCCCGGTCGGCATCGGTACGTTCCGCGCGATGCTGTCGATCGCCCGCAGTGACGACGGCAAAGGACATGTGACCGAGAGGCTCGCCGCGATCGTGATCCACGTTGGCCGGCCGCCGATCGCGCGCTGGACCGTCGCGCACTACAAAGGCCAGAAGAAACCGAAGAGCGCCGACCAGCTGCCGCGTGTGCCGATCACGTCGGGCTGGCTCGCGTTGATCGATGCGAACGGCGATTCGCCCGGCGTCGTCGCGGTGCCACCGGTCACGCTCACCGGCATCCAGCCCGTCGAGGTTCCCCTCGTCGATGGTCGTCGCGCGCTCGCGCTGCCGTGCGGCAACGGCGAGTATGCTGCCTATTGGGCGATCGACGAAGGCGACAAGCCAATCGCGCTCGTCGTCGACTTCGACGTGTTTACGCTGAAGGAATGGAAGGCGCGGCCGCCGTCGTAGGGCCTCCGGCCTCAGACCTCAGACCTCAGTGGGGCTTCAGACTTCAGGCCTGGTACAGCACTTCGATGCACGCGAGGGTTGGGCTCGCCAAATTGATCCGATGCAGCGAATGCTCGCTTCGCGCGGCCCTCGACACGCTACCTGATCTGCACGGCAGTCAGTCCCTATTTCAGCGTGCCGCCGAGCGCTTCGATCGCAGTCTCGGCGTCGGACTTGAGGCACGCGTTCGTGTTGCTGTCGCCGATGCCGAGCACGCCGCCGCGCATGCGATAGCGCGCCTTCTTCAGCGCAGCGATCGCGTCGGGACCGCCGAGCTGCACGATGATCGGAATCGCGGCCTTGCGATCCGCACACGTCTTGCCGTTGTCGAGATCGTGCAGCGCGGCCTTGAGCCGCGTCTCTTTGTCGGCGACGGGCATCGTCACGATCGAGGTCTTCGTCGTGCCGTCGGGCTTCTTGCCGCCGTGGAGGAACATGAAATAGCCGGCACCGAGCAGCGCGACGAGCACGATGACGATCGCCGCCGTCTTCATGCCCTTGCCGAGCGGCTCGTTGATCTCGGCGATCGACGTCATCCGAGACCTGGGAATCTGGTCGAGCGACTCCGTCGGCGCGCTGCCCATGCCGTGATACGGCGACGGCGTTGCCGTGCCGGATGGTGGCGTCATGAACATCGAGCCCGGCAGCGGTGTCGGTATGCCGTGCGGTCCCGACGGAATACCGAGCTGCGAAGAATGGCGCGGGACCGCCGTCATCGGATCGAAACCGGCGGCGCGGATCGCCTCGTCGAGCTCGTTCGCGTAGTCGCGCGCGTTGCTGATCCGCTCGGCCGACACCTTCTCGAGCCCGTGTCGGATCACGGTCTCGATCGCAGGCGGTAGCTCGAGATCAGGGGCGACCTCGGCGAACGCCGGCGGATCCATGCTGACGTGTGCGCGCAGCATCGCGAGCGGATCTTCGTCGGTGAACGGCGCGCGACCGGTCAGCATTTCGTAGAGCACGATGCTCGTCGAGTAGAGATCGCTCGCGGGCGTGATCGCACCACCGACCGCTTGCTCCGGTGACAGATACGCCGGTGTGCCGACGGTGAGGCCCGCGCGCGTCATCGCCGGATCGTCGGCGTTGCCGGCGTAGAGCTTCGCGATGCCGAAGTCGAGGATCTTGACGACCTGTTCGCCGTCCTTCTTCGCGAGGAAGATGTTGTCCGGCTTGATGTCGCGGTGAACGACGCCTTTGTCGTGCGCGTGCTTGAGGCCCGAGAGCACCGCGCGAATGATCGTGAGCGCCTCCGGCCACGGGACGCGTTTCTCGCGCTCGAGGCGTTTGCCGAGCGGCTCGCCCTCGAGTGCCTCCATGACGAGGTAGAGCGAGCCATCGTCGAGCGTGCCGAAGTCGCTGACGCCGACGATGTTCGGATGATCGAGACGACCCGACGCCATCGCCTCGCGCTGGAAGCGCTGCGCGGCTTCTTTGCTACCGCCGAGTCGCGCGTGAAGAACCTTGATCGCGACCGCGCGGCCGAGCGCCGTGTGCTCGGCTTTGTACACGCGTCCCATGCCTCCCACACCGAGGATCGAGTCCACGCGGTAGCGTCCATCGAGGACACTCCCGATCGGGACGATGCCGGACTCATCCGGCGATGGCGAAGGGGCCCCCATTCCGCGTTTCCCGAGGATACCGCGCGAATTGCGGCTCACAACAGGGCCCTGTGTAGTCTCGGATCGCCTAGCGGGATTTGCGCGGGCGTTTCTGATTCGGGTGCAAGCGTTGCTGGGGTAGCGGGCGCGGTGGCAGACCGGTGTGCTGCGTCAATGCCACACCCCGCTGGATTCGACTCCCGCGCTTACCTTCTCTCGCTTGGCCCGTGCCAGCCGGCTGCCACGACGGCACCAGCTGATGCTTGCCGCTGCCGATGAGATCGTCGCGGCCCATCCGGCGGAGCGCCTCGCGGAGCACCGGCCAGTTGTTCGGGTCGTGATAGCGCAGGAACGCCTTGTGGAGCCGCCTCCGCTCGAGACCCTTGACGATGTGCACCCGTTCCTTCGCCTTGAGCGAGCGGAGCGGATTGAGCCCGGTGTGATACATCGCGGTCGCGCTCGCCATCGGTGACGGCAAGAACGCCTGCACCTGATCGGGCCGGAAGCCGTTGCGCTTGAGCCACAGCGCCAGGTTCAGCATGTCCTCGTCGGTGGTGCCGGGATGCGCCGCGATGAAGTACGGGATCAGGTACTGCTCCTTGCCCGCTTCCTGCGAGTAGCGGTCGAACAGCTCCTTGAAGCGATCGTATGCGCCGATGCCCGGCTTCATCATGTGCTGCAGCGGGCCGTCCTCGGTGTGCTCGGGTGCGATCTTGAGGTACCCGCCCGTGTGATGCTGCGCGAGCTCCTTGATCCAGGCCGGCGAGCGCACCGCGAGGTCGTAGCGCACGCCCGATGCGATGAAGATCCGCTTGATGCCCTTGAGCGCGCGCGCCTTTTTGTACAGCGCGACGAGCGGATCGTGATTCGTGCCGAGGTTGTCGCAGATATCGGGGAACACACACGACGGTTTGCGACACGCCGCTTCGATCTCGCGGCTCTTGCACGCCATCCGGTACATGTTCGCCGTCGGCCCGCCGAGGTCGCTGACGATGCCGTGGAAGCCCGGCGTCTGATCGCGAATGCGTTCGATCTCGCTCAGGATCGATTTCTCCGAGCGGCTCTGGATCACCCGACCTTCGTGCTCGGTGATCGAGCAGAAGCTGCACCCGCCGAAGCAGCCGCGCAGGATCGTGACCGAGAACTTGATCATCTCGTACGCAGGCAGCTTCGTCGGTTGGTGCTTCGGGTGTGGCAGCCGCGAAAACGGCAGCTCGTAGAGCGCGTCCATCTCGGCGGTCGCGAGCGGCACTGGCGGCGGATTGATCCACACGTCGTGGTTGCCGTGCCGTTGCACGAGCGCGCGCGCGTTCCCCGGGTTCGCTTCGAGATGCAGGATGCGCGACGCATGCGCGTACAGCACTGGATCCGCGCTGACCTGCTCGAAGCTCGGCATGCGGATCACTTGCTTGTCGCGATCGACCTTGCGCGGCTTGAGCTGCACGAGCTTGTCGGGCTGTGGTGCGGACTCGCCGGTCTCGCACGGCGCCGCTTGGCGCTCCGCTTCCATCGCGTACGGATCGGGCTTCGGATCGACGCGGCCGGGCGTGTCGAGCGTCGTCGAGTTGATCTCGCTGTATCCCTCGCGCTTGCCGGCGAATGCAGTGCCGCGCAGATCGCGAATCTGATCGACAGGCGTCCCGGCGGCGAGGCGATGTGCGATCTCGACGATCGCGCGCTCCGCATTGCCGTACACGAGAAGATCGGCGCGCGTGTCGACGAGCATCGAGCGGCGCACCTTGTCGCTCCAGTAGTCGTAATGCGCGATGCGGCGCAGGCTCGCTTCGATGCCGCCGATCACGAGCGGCACGTCGGCGAACGCTTCGCGGCAGCGCTGCGCGTAGACGATCACGCTGCGATCGGGACGCAACCCGGCCTTGCCGTCCGGCGAGTACGCGTCGTCGGAGCGGACTTTGCGGTCGCTCGTGTAGCGATTGACCATCGAGTCCATGTTCCCGGCGGTCACGCCCCAGAACAGATTCGGGCGGCCGAGCGACTTGAACGCGTCGGCGTTGCGCCACTCGGGCTGGTCGAGAATGCCCACGCGGAACCCGTGCGACTCGAGCAGGCGCCCGACCAGCGCCATGCCGAAGCTCGGATGATCGATGTACGCGTCACCTGTCACCAGAATGACGTCGCAGCTATCCCAGCCGAGCTCGTCCATCTCGGCGCGCGTCGTCGGCAGAAACGGCGCCACGCCGAATCGCTGCGCCCAGTACGGGCGATACGAGAACAGCTGACGTGGAACCGCGACCATTGGAGCGCCAACGGTTACCACGCGTCGGCCATCCCGCCGAAGAAGATTTATGCGGTCAAGGCCGTGAAATCGGGGGCATTCCCCGCTGATTCGCGACCTTGTCGGCCTGTCCCGATTGTTCCTCGGCAGCGCCCCCCGGCACCGCCTCGGTCTTGATCGTCGGCTCTCCATGCATCTCGCCCGCGACCTCGCCTGCCGTGTCTTCGCTCGTCTTGATCCTGGGCATCGTCTTGGACGTACCCGCGTGCTCGATCTCCCCCATATCCGATCACGCTACGAAGCGACGGCTGTGCGCTTCAAGCGTGCTCACGTGATGCGGGAGTTAGGGACCAAGAACGTGTCAGCCGGCTCGCAAAATCTACGAGCCGTGGTCGTTTTGTTGCAGGTCAAACTAATCGACTGTCGCCGCGTCGGCCGGCGGCGCTGCTTGCGTTGGCGGTTCTTCGACGAGCTGACCATGCAGGTCCTGCATAGCTGCCTCGCTATCGCGCTGAAACGCTTCGACCTGCGCCGGCGTCATCATCGCCTGGCAGCGCCCGCCGTCCGCGAGACTCGTTAGCTGCATCAAACATTGGTTTGCCTCGGCGCTCCACGCGTCCTTGTCGCACCGGGTCTCGACGACGCGGCGCAGCGGATCCGTCGCCTCAGGCGGATGCTTCGTCGCGCCGCTCATCAGCGACACGAGGTGATCGGCGACCTTCGCGCAGATCGAGACTTCCGGCGGCTTCGCCGGTGGCGGCTTTGGCTTGTTACACGCGACCAGCGCAAGTACGACGAGCCACCGCGACGTCATTTCTGAATCATGTCACGGACGCCGCCGGCGATGAACTCGACCGCGACCGCAGCGAGCAGAAGTCCCATCACGCGCTCGAGTGCGCGGAGCAGCGTCTTCGGTAGTAGCTTCTCGGCGCTCGCGGCGCTTCGCATCAGCAGCCAGGTGACGACGCACGTGAGAGTCACTGCGAGCAACACCGCAGTCGTGCGCATCGGATGCCACGCGGCACGGCTCATCAGCACCATCACGGTCGCGATCGCGCCCGGTCCCGCGAGCATCGGAATCGCGAGCGGCATGATCGCGACGTCGTCGCGCGCGATGCTTTCGCTCTGCTCCTCTGGCGTCGACCGCGTTGGCGACGGCTGCGCGCGCATCATGTCGATCGACATGAGCAGCAGCATGATGCCGCCTGCGATCTTGAACGCGCCCATCGAGATCCCGAGCGCCTGGAAGATGAGGCCGCCCGCAACCGCGAAGATCGACAGCGTCAACCACGCGGCGAACGCTGCACGCGCGGCGGTGCGCCGGCGCTGCTCGACACTGTCACCGCTCGTGATGGTGAGAAAGATCGGCATGTTCGCGAGCGGATCGATCACGAAGAACACGGCGGACAGCGCGACCACCGCGAATTTCACGTCTTCGTCGCTCACGGCGATTCCTTTGCGTACACCAGCTCGAGCCCGATCTCGAAGTCTTTGCGCTGCTTGTCGGTCGCCAGCTTCTCGCACAGCCGCGCATCGTCGACCTGCTTGGCACCGGAGACGCAGCGCCGGAGCTCGCTCGACCACGCACTGTAGTTGCAGCGCTCGCCGACGAGCTGGGACAGCGTATCGGCTCGCTTGACCAGCTCGGGATCCGCGGCGTGCAGCAGCACGTCGAGCACGTTGAGCCGGGCCTCGTCACAGGTGGCGCCTTGCCCGCGCACGTGGCGTTGCGGTTCTGGCTCCTCCGCCGCGGTCTCGCCGCCGCGCCAGCACGCGGCCATCAGGACTAGGCAGGCAACGGCTCTCGACACGCCCGCCATTCTAACGGAATCCCATCGAAGCCGACGGCACCAACGATGATGCCGCCGACCATCGCGCACGTCGTGTCGATGTCGCCTCCGACGCTTGCACAGGCCCAGCAGGCGCCGGCGTAGTCGGCGAGGTGCGTCGCCGCGCACCACACGGCGAACGGAACGGTATCCGACGAGATCACGCGGCTGCCGTTGCCGAGCTGGGCGGCGACCGTGATCGGCTCGTCGGTCAACATCGTGAGAGAGCGCCGGATGGCACCGCGGGTCGGCCCCGGTGGCGTGTGCTCGACGACGGCTTCGAGCAGCGCGCGTGGATCACGCTCGCCGGCGAACACGCGCGCCGCGGCGACCGCGATCGCCACTGCGCCGGCGACGCCGTCCGGATGCGCGTGAGTCGGTGCCGCCGAACGAGCTGCCTGCTCGACGACAGCTGCAACGTCATCGCAGAAGTACGCGCCGACCGGCGCCGAGCGCATACCGCCACCGTTGCCCATCGAGCCCTGACCGTCGAACAAGAGACGCGCCGCCGCGTACCACGGGATGCCGCAATAGATCGCGTTCAACACCTGATGCGCGCCGCCGCCATAGCCCCGCGCGGACTCGCGGTTGTAGCGGTCGCCGAACCGCACTGCGAGGGCGTCGATATCGATCTCGCCGGCGGCTTCGAGCGTCTCGACGATCGACAGCGCCATCGCGGTGTCGTCGGTCCACATCCACTGCCGGCCCATCGGCGCCGCGTGATGCTCGAGCGCGAGCTGACGCGCGACCGGACCGCAATGCAGCAGCTGTTCGCCGAACGCGTCGGCGACCGACAGGCCCTCGAGGGCGAGGCGAGCGCGGTCCAGTGACTCCATTATAGTGTCAGTGTGACACTAAGATGCATGCTCGGCAAGGAACGCCTCGGACTCGGCGAGCAGCGTCGGGAGTGACGCGACGAGCTCGTGGCCATCCGCCAGCTCGACGACGCGAACGTGCGGCTTGCCGGCGGCGAACGTCCGCGAGCGCTCGATCGGCACGACGTTGTCTGCGGTGCCGTGCAGGATCAGGGTCGGCACGCGCACGTCGGGATAGCCGACGTCGATCGCCTCGACATCCTCGACGAAGCCGAAGTCGATCTTCGCCTGCTTGCCGGTCGTGTAGTCGGCAACCTCGCGGAAGCCACGCTCGCGCCACACGTCCCACTCGGAACCGAGCTGCTCGCGCCAGCGCGCGACGAGCTGGAACGCCGGCGCCATGAGGATGAGGGCCTGCACGCGCGGATCGCGCTCGGCAACGCGGGTCGCGGTGAGGCCACCGAGGCTCGAGCCGATCAGGATCGCGCGGTCGTCGATCGCCGTGCGCACGGTGTCGATCATCGCCGACAGGCGCAGGTGCTCGAACGACGGCACGCGCAGGTTCATGCGCTCGATCGCGATGTTCTTCGCCGCGAAATGCCTCTCGAACGCGAGGCCCTTCGTCGACATCGGCCCCGACGCGAACCCGTGCAGGTAGAGGATCTTCATTCGGCGCTAGCCTACGCGGTCAGCCAGCCGAGAAGTGCAGCAGCGGACGTCGCGACGAGCAGAAATACCGAGAAGAACGTAAGCCGTTCGTACGCGCTCGGGTCGGCATGGTCGCGCAGCTGCGCGATCCGCCAGAGCGCGATCGGTGCCGGCACCAGCATCGCGAGCCCGACCCGTACCGGCAGCCCACACCCGATCGCGACGATCGGCCACACGAACGCGGCGATATTGACCGCCGCGTAGAGCCGGGCTGCGACCGGGGCACCGAGCCGGACCACGAGCGTGCGCTTGCCGGTCGCGACATCGCCGGCCTCGTCGGGAAACTCGATCGCGATC
>DASUFX010000478.1:0-12666 GCA_036274355.1 Kofleriaceae bacterium
GGTCGCGGGCTGGAACATCAACGCCGCGTTTGGCTACGTGCACGAAGGCACGAACACGAATCCGGGCGCGAGCCCCGACGGCAGCGACTGCAATCCGACGTCGTCGGGCTTCGGCTGCGCAGGTGATGGGATCGAGCGTCCGCCGTCGGGCCGTCAAGGACCCGATCCGACGAGTCCGTTGATTCCGCCCGACAACCAGACCGAGAGCCCGTACAACCAGGGTTCGATCAAATCGAACTACGTGATGTTCGCGGTCGGATTCTCGAAGGGCTTCTAATGGACGACGATGCCGCGCGGCATCGAGATATCGTCGGTGCGCTCGGGAAACTTTAGCAGCACGAGGTTCTCGAGCGCTTTGTCGTCGACGAACGTGCCGCGCTCCGGCACGCCGATCACACCGCCGGCGAGCTCGGGGATGAACACGAGCGCCTTGCCGGTGCCGTTGTAGCCGAGCTGCACGAGCTGATCGGGCTCGAACTTCATGCACTCCTTCTCGCAGCAGAAGAACGGCGCCTTCACGCGATAGAAGCCCTCGGCGGGAAGCGCACGAAGTGCGCGCGGATCGAAGTCGTCCGGAACGGTCATGCCGTTCTGCGAGAACCGAGCGCGGTTGTGCGCCCAGCTCTCGGGGAAATAGAGGCCGGGGCCGGGATTGCCGTGGTTGTGGAAGTAGACGAGGCGGCCGGCGTCGACCTCGCCGATCTTCTTCGTGGTGCGATACAGGCCGCAGGGCGGGAGCTCGGTGGGCACGGCGACATCATATGCGACGGCGTTCGCAGCGACGAGTCGCCCCGATGCGATAGGCTGAGGCATGCGGATCGTGAGCCAGCTGGTGGCGCGTCCTCTCGAGGATTGCTGGCGGGCGTTTACCGAGTACGCATCGATGCCGCAGTGGGTGCCCGGCTTGCGCGAAGCGACGCTCGTCGAGTTCGACGTTACCGGTCTGCCGTACGAGGTGCGCTTCGGCTACGCGGTCGGACTCACGTACTCGCTGCACTACACCTACGATCTCGACGAGCACGTCGTGCGCTGGGAGCCGGTCGACAACGACAGCGAGCGCGGCGGCGTGCGTGGCTTCGCGCGCTTCGAGGAAGCCGAGGGCGGCACGCGCTTCACGTATGCGCTCGAGCACGATCAGGGACGCAAGGCCGCCGAGCGCGCGCTCGATAATCCGCAGACGCTCGTCGAAGCGTTCGCGCGC
The DNA here is from genome assembly GCA_036274355.1 of Kofleriaceae bacterium. GTDB lineage: Bacteria > Myxococcota_A > Polyangia > Haliangiales > Haliangiaceae > JABFXX01. Next base: position 1,202 of record DASUFX010000478.1, read on the forward strand.
TGGATGCACGAAGAGCGCGACTAGTACCTCGCTGCCGTGAAGCTGAACGTGCGTGGCGCGAGCTACGCTAGGCGCGAGCGCAAAACGCCGTCGAGATGATCTCAGCGTCGCCTCCACGAGCGCAGTTCCCAGCTGGAACGCCAAGTTGCCAAGCACGCCAAGAACGCCAAGGCCAAAGATCGATCCGACCAGAGGACTCGACGGATTCCATGGCCCCAGCACTCATAGCTGAGGCTCGCCCAGCGCGGGCCTTGCGCCTCGATGGCTGAGCCGGTTACCGCAAGCCCGTTGAGGTCGGAAGAAGACTCCGCCGTAGGTGTCTTACCTTGGCGTTCTTGGCGTTCTTGGCGTTCTTGGTGTCTAGTCGTTCCATCTTCGGGCGGCATTCGGCCGGCCGACGAATCGGTTGCCGACGAGGCACAGCGGCGTTGTCGCCGGCGATCGTTGTCGATCGTGTGCTGCTGCGTTCTACGCGTCGATCGGTCAGCGCGGTCGTCTCCTGCGCGCGCCGATCAGTTCGGGCAGATCGTGACTTCGAAGCGGCCGTTGACTTCGTTCTGGCCGTCGTAGGTGCCGACGAGGCCACCTTTGACGGAGGTCGGCGTGACTTCGTCGACCACGATGCGGCCCTTGGTCGCGATCAGGTTCTGGCTATCGCCGACGACGAACGTCATGTTGCGCTGCAGGCTCATCTCGTATTCGCCGGGGGTCTTCGGGATGCCGACGATGAGGTGATTGCCGCCCGGCTCCGAGAACCCGCACGCCGTGAACGTCGTCGGGTAGAGCGTCGCGAAGAAGTTGTCTTCGCCCTCGGAGAGGAACGCGCTGGTGTCGCCGGCCGCGAACGTCCAGGTCTGGCCGCCAACGGTGCCAGTCATGGTCGCGTCGCTGATCTCTGCGGTTCCGTCGTCGGCCGCGCAGCCGACGAGCGCCATCATGGAAACGACAAATAGGGTGGTCAGTGTCTTCATGGCGCGTCAGACGCGCCGTGCGCCTAAGGTGCGACTTTTTTCTTCAGCACCACTTCGGCCTTGCTGATGCCGGCCGGAAGCGAGCGATTTTCCTGAAGCGCAGACATCACGGCGTCGAACGCGAACGGTGTTGCCGAGTACAGCGCGTAGAAGTGCTCGTCGCCGGGAGTCGCGTCGAGTCGGATCGCGCCGGGCAAGAGGCGCGCGTGCGGATCGAACGCCATCGGTCCTGTGCCGTTACCGGGCTGGTAGACCGAGACCTGACCCGAGCCGTCGATGCCGAACACCGCGACGTAACCGGGTTTGAGTGCGTCCACTTCGAAGCGGATCTTGTCGCCGGGCATGACCTGGTCGCCGGTCTCGACGCGGCGGCTGCCGCTCTCGGTCGCGACGTGAATCACGAGCGAGATCTCGTCGCCCTTCACTTGAAGGTCGTCGTCGGGCTTCTGGGGGTGGTCGCCGCCCCGCCGCAGGAACACGAGGATCACTGCTGCCGCTGCTGCGAGCGCGCTCGCGGGGACGAGCAAGCGCCACCACGCGCGCTTTTCGGGAGTCGCCCGTGCGACGCGCTGCTGGATGCGCTTGACCTCCATGTCGACGTCGACGCTGCGCAGGAACGCTTCGTGCTCGGCGCGCAGCTCGCCGAGGCGCGCGCGATCGGCGTCGGTCGCTTGCTGATCGAACGCGCGATCGGCCGGCAAGTCGCCAGCGAGCTGACGCTCGAGCTCGAGATCGGTAAAGCGGCGCTCAGCCATCGCTCGCCCTCGCTTTGGGGTTTGTAGCAAACCCGAGGCGGGCCGCGCGTTTCTTCACGTGGTCTTCGAAGCGAGCCAGGATCTTTCCGACCGTCTTGCGCGACATATCTAATGACGCGGCGATGCCGTCCTGGGTGTAACCATCGAGGTGATGGAGGACCGCCACGGTCAGCTCCTCCTCGGATAGACCTCGCGTGAGCAGTGCGAGATCATGAAGGTTGTCGATCCGCCGTGGCTCCGTTCCCAGATCTCCCGCCTTGGTCTCCGGATCGAGCTCTTCTTCAGTAGCCGTCTTGCGCCGGCGCAGGCGATCGATCGATGCGTTTGTCGCGATGCGATAGAGCACGGTGAACGGCGATGCGCGGTCCGTCCAATTTCCGCGTGCGGAGATGTAGCGCGCGAATGTCTCCTGCACGAGGTCGCGAGCCTCTTCCGCATTGCCGACGATACTCGCGCAACGGCGGTGAAGCGCCGGTGCGTGACGTCGGTATAGGTCGGCGATGTCATCGCCTTCCCCATGCGGAGGCATCTCGCATGTCATGTTAGACGACGCGGCGCCGAATTGTGGGAACTCGAAGTTACCAAACCCAGCCGAAATGAAAGATCGGCCATCCGGTCGTCTTGCGGGTGCCGTCGGCCTTATTGAAGCCAATCAGAGCGAGCCCTAGCTCGGTCGTGAACCCGGAGCGGCCCACGTACTGGGCGCCGATCTCGGCGCGGGCGTGCAATCCGTAGAGCTCCTCGGTCGTGTAGCTCTCGTCGTTGACCATCACCATGCCTTCGCCGCCGCCGCCGAAGTCGATGCCGAGCTTCTTGAACGACACGTGGCCACCGATCCCGAGGAACGGGCTCCATCGCTTCGCGAGCGGCGCGAACACGATGCCGCCGTCGAAGCCCTGCGAGCCGATATCGAGCGCGACGTGCGGGAAGAACATGTGCTTGATCGCGAGCGAGCCACGCATCGTGAACAGGCCACGCGCCGAGATCAGATCGAAGCCCAAGCCGAACGTCTTCTCGGTGCGTGGGTTGTCGCGCACCTGCTGCTGGAGCTTCTGCTTCTGCTCCCACGTCATTTGATTGCGCGCATCGATCTCGCCGAGCCGCTGGTACCAGAGCGTGAAGTTCGGATCCTGCGTGAGCGATGGATCGGCCTTGAGCGCGTCGTTGAGCGTGAGCCGCTCGTGCATCGTGTCGTTGACGCGCTGATACGCCTCGGCGAGCCGCACGAGTGCACGCGCACGGCCGCGCCATGCCTGCATGTCATCGGGCACGTCACGCAGCAGCTGATCGAACAGATTGAGCGCGGCACTCGCCTGGCCGGCGGACAACAAGCCGAACGCCTGGGTGCGCTGCCACTCGTGGTGATCCTCGGGTGATAGATCATCGGGGCTGCCTTTCACGATGCCCTGCGAGATCGGCGCGCTCGTGTACGCGAGCTTGTCGAGGCCCGCTTTGTCCCCCGCGTTGACGACCAGGCTGCCGACCTCGAGCCGGTCGGCATAGACCTTCTTGATCTTGTAGCTACCGGGCGCGAGCGCCAGGATGATCTCGCGGTCCTTCTCGGCTTGCGCTTCGGCGATCAGCCGCCACTCGTGCGCGTCGAGCACGACGTACTTCGTGTCGCCCTTCGGCAACGTCATCTGCGCGACCTTCGTCGCCTTGAGCTGCGCGAGCACGAGCTCGCCCTGACCGGTGATCTCGTACTTGAACGACGGCCGCTGCGGCGTGCCGGTCACTGCGGTATCGGCGCGCGTGCGCGCATACGCGTACTGGTACGCCTCGGCGAGCGTGACCTGATTGTCTTTGTTCGTATCGGCCGCGCCGCGCAGTCCGGACACTAGATGATGCGTGAACACCGAGCCGGCGAGCGCACGCGACTCTTGCGACAGCTCGTCCGCGCCACTGCTCGTCAGGATCACCATGCCGGACAGCTTCGGGCTATCGACGCTGACCGCGAACTCGTCGACGCGCGAGCCGCCCTTGCGCGTCACTGCACCGGACTTGCACGCATCGATCACGGCGAGCTTGAGCGTCGCCGGCAAGCTTCGAATCGTGGCGTGCAGCTCCTTGAACGTGAGCGGATCGCCTTTGAGATGCAGCCGCTCGTCGTCGGCGTGACCCGAGTAATAGACGAACACGAGCGTGTCTTCGCTGCTCGACTGCACCGTGCGCGCGACATCGCGTAGCGTCGCCCGCACTTCGCTCGTATCCGGATCACGCAGCAGCGCGACTCGATCGGTAGAGAAGCCGCCGAGTGCGACGAGCACATCGCGCATGCGCTCCGCATCGTTCTCCGCGTAGCGCAGCGGCCGATCGGATGACCAGCCGGGATTCGAGCCGATCAGGATCGCGTAGCGCTGCTCGGCGAACGCCGTTGAATGCGCCACAGCGAGGAACCCGAGAACGACGAGAGCTAAGCGCATCAAAAAAAAGTTCCCAATGTGGGACGGCGGCTCCGTCTTACCACCACGAAAGGAATCCTCCATATGAAATTCGCTGCCGCTGCTCTTCTCGCTTTCTCCGGACTTACGACCGCTTGTGTGAACTCCTCGACACTGCAGACCGCCAAGGCCCTCGATCCTGGCAAAGGTCGCGTCCTCGTCGGCGGCGGCTTCTACACCAGCCCGGACCTCAACTCCGACGCATCGAGCGCCTCGGGTTCCGACGTTACGCTAGCGCTGCCATACATGGAGCTTGGCTATCGTCGCGGCATCATCGACAAGCTCGAGATGGGCGCGAAGGCCACGATTCCAGGCACTGCCGGGATCGATGCCAAGTACCAGTTCCTCGACGCTGGCAAGTTCGCGCTCGCGACCGGCCTTGGCGTCGGCTACCTCAAGATCACGAGCGGTAGCGAAGGTATGGAGTCGAAGACGAGCGTCATCGACGCGACCGTGCCGGTCTATGCCAGCTACGACCTCGCGAAGGCGTTCGCAGTCTACACCGCGCCGAAGTACGTGCTCCGCTACGCGAGCAGCACGGATTCCGACGGCATGTCGTCAAGTGGTATCGACCACCTGGTCGGCGGCACGCTCGGCACCCGTCTCGGCAACAAGTGGGGCCTCTTCCTCGAGGGCTCGTACCTGAAGTCCGTGACGTCGGACTTCAACGCGGTGCAAGTCAACGGCTCGATCTTCTTCTAACGCGTTGTCGGAATACCGAGCGCCCCGTTACGCCGAGGATGTGATCGTAGTCGCGTCTACCGCGATCGCGCTCGTCACTCGGGGCAGCTCGGATCGACCTCGGAGAAGGAGCACCGACGGTGCCGCTTCTTCCCAGTCGACATGCACTGCAGCACTTTGCGGCGGCAGGTCTCGTCGGCGAGAGGAGCGCGACAGCGCAATCAGTGTTGGCGGACAGTTCGCGAGGTGCGTCGACGTGGCTCGCTGCGAGGCGTGGCTATTCGAAGGTAACCGTCTTGTTCGCGTGGACGAGGATGTGATCCTCGGCACGACGAGCGAGACGCTGTTCTCCGTGCGCTTCGTGCCGATGACCGGCGAAGCGCAGAAGCGCTGAACGGCTTCGCGGCCGCTGACTGCGATCAACGCCTGCGGCCAGTCGACGCGAACAGCCCGATCGCGAGCGCGAGCGTAGCGGTCGACGCGAAGGTCATCCCCGCGAGCTGCGGCGCGAGCCGCGCAACGAGCGCCCCCCCGCAGAACAGCGGGACGAACAGCCAGAACCAGCGCGCCAGCGTTACTGCGCCGAGCGCGGCCGTGAGAGCCGCGAAGACCATGTCGGCCGACAAGATCGCAGCGGTCGGCGGCGCGGCGATCGCATTCGCTGCGCGGTTCACCGCCATCGCACCGATGCAGCACAGCATGCCGAAGACCACCTGCTGCGTCACTGCGGTCGCCAGCAGGTGCCGTCGAAACAAGACGACTAGCGCCCCGAGTACGCCGAGCGCCGCGACCATGTAGAGCGCCAGCAGCTCGGGCGCGATCGGCCGCGGATCTCGATCGCGCACGGCGAACCGCCATAGGCCGATCGACAGCGCACACGCGAGCAGGAAGAACGCGCCGCGGTAACGCGCAGCCACTCGCCAGTCCTGCGCGCGCTCGAGCGCGGCCAGCTTCGCCTCGCGCGCCGCGCGGGCCGCCAACCGCTCGCGCAGTGCTCCGACGCTCGTGACGAGCTCGCTCGGCGGATCGTCGATCTCGTCGAGCAACGCCTGCGCGCGCCCGAGGTTCTCCTCGCCAACCTCGTACTCCACTTGCGTCTGCAAGCACAGGCGCAGACCGTCTCTCGCGCGCGCGTTGCCCGGCCACACACGCCGGCTCTCGCGGAAGCCGAACAGGCTCTCGGTGGCGAGCTCGTGGACCTGGCGGGCGTCAGCGTGTGGGCTCGTGGCGAGGAGGTCGCGAAGCTTTTCGAGCCGCTGCCACGCGGCGTCGCTTAGCTCCTGCGCGCCGCGGTGACGCTGGTAGTCGCCGATCGCCTCGCGGAACGCCTCGGCGCTCGCGAATCGCCGCGCCGGATCGCGGTGGGTTGCGCGATTGCAGATCGCCGCGAGCTCGTCCGGGACGTGGGTCGGGTAGTCACGCGGCAGCGATGCTCGCGCTGCTTCGAGTTGCTCGAGCACGGTCTCGCCCTCGTGGCGAGGCTTGCCGGTGAGCGCGTAGTGGAGGGTCGCCCCGAGGAGGTAGACGTCCGTGCGCACATCCGGTGGCGACGCATTGTCGTCCAGCATCTCGGGTGCGAGAAACCCGGGCGTGCCGACGCCGCGCGCCGCCGCGGGATCGGTGCTCCACGATAGCCCCGTCTTGGCGGCGATTCCCCAATCCACGAGGTAGACCTCGCCGAACGCGCCGACCATCACGTTGTCGGGCTTGACGTCGCGATGGAGGACACCGCGACTGTGGGCGAAGTGCAGTCCGAGACAGACGCCGTTGAGGATCCACAGGTGCGCCGATAGCCGATCGCCGTGTTTCTCGAGCAGCGAGGGCCACGCCGGATGATCCGGCTCGCGGATCAACGTGCGCCACGACACTCCCTCCACGCGCTTCATCACAAGTACCGGGCGCCCCCTGCGATCTCGCTCGAGCGCGTGCACCGGAACAATGTTGGGATGCTCCAGCGAGCCGGCGAGCACGGCCTCCGCAAACAGGTCGTCGGCTCGCTCCAACGAGGCATCCTTCAGCACCTTGACCGCGACCTCGCGCTGCAGGGAGCGTTGGCGAGCGAGCAGCACGCGCCCCATTCCGCCTTCGCCGAGCTCGGCGACGGGCTCGAGATCCTGTACGCCGTCGAGGTCGCCGCCTCGCACGACCGCGCTGGTCACCGCGCCGAGCGGTGCTGTCTGCGTGTTAGCGAGCTCGTCGGCGGCGCGCTCCAGCGTGCTCCCCGCCGCGCGGTCGTGCGCGAGGAGCTCGGCCACGTCGCGCGCGAGGAGGGCGTCGTCCATCGCGAGCTTGCGCACGTACTCCGCCTGCGCATCAGGCGCGAGCTCGCACGCTTCGTCGAAATGATTCATCAGGCGTTCGTGGCGCTCGACGGTCACGGAAGGTCTCCCGCTGCGGCGGCGCCCTCGAGCTCGCGACGGACCCACGCACGCGCGCGGCGCCACTCCTTCTCCGCGAGCGATCCGGACACGCCGAGAACTTCGGCGACCTCGTCGATGGTGAGCCCGCCAAAACAGCGCAGCTCGACGATGCGCGCTTGGCGCTGACTGAGCGCGGCGAGCCGCGACAGCACCTGGTCGAGCGCGAGCAGGTCTACGACGTCGCCCGCGCCGGCGTCGCTGTGTGCATGTGGCGCGGCACCGGCGTGATCGTCGAGGGTGACGACCGTGCGCCCGGCACCGCGCTTGTCTGCGGCACGCCGACGCGCGTGATCGACGAGGATCTGCCGCATCGCGGTCGCGGCCACAGCAATGAAGTGGTTGCGGTCGGCAAAGCCATCGGGCCGGCGGACCATGCGGAGAAATGCCTCGTGCACGAGCGCGGTCGGCTGCAGCGTATGGCCCGGCCTGCCGCGGAGGTAGCCGCGCGCCATACCGCGCAGCTCATCGTACACGCGAACGAACAGCGCCTGCTCCGCCGCCGGTTCGCCGCCCCGCGCCCGTACGAGCAGCGTCGCGAGCTCATCCGGGTCCGCCTCGCTCATGCAGCTAAGTATAGGCACCGACAGGAGCCTTCGGGTGTGAGGACTTTCGGTTCGGATTGCGTTTAGCAGGGAAAGGAGACTCGAATGAAAACGAAACTTGGCTCGATTCTACTGTCGGTGTCCCTCATGTTTGCCGGCTGCACGGCCGGGTCCCCCAGCGAGGACGACACCCACGACGACGACACCTCGCTCGTGACCACGGCGAAGCAGTCTGCCGCGCTGTTCAGCGAGACCGCGGCGCTCGCGATCATCGCAGTCGATCCACTCGCCGCAGGTGTTGCGAACGAGAACGACGCCGCGGCCAAGGCTGCCGCTGCCGCGAGCGGCTACTTCGCGGAGGGCGGCTGCATCAGCGCGGCGATCGATCCGCAGGCGCCGAGCAAGCTCGTGCTTACGTTCGACGATTGCGACGGTCCGTACGGCTTCGCCGATGTCACCGGCAAGGTGACGATCGAGTTCGCGCGTGCCGGCGGCGGCCTCTCGGTAACACTGGCGTCGGCAGGCGATCTGGTGGTCGACGACGCCCTGGTCAACGTCTCTGCAACCGTCACGATTCCCGACCTCGCGCGCCCGCGCGCGATCGTCGTCAAGACGGCCAGCCGCCTGGAGCTCGACGACGACTTCGCGCTTTCGCTCGATGGCGAATTCACGTTGTCGTGGGACGCCAGCCTGTGCTTCACGCTGGCCGGGAACCTCACCGCCAGCGCCGGCACGTACACGTTCTCGACGATCGTCGACGATTTTCACCGCTGTGAAGGCGAGTGCCCGGACGGCTCCGTCACGATGACCATGGTCAGCACGTCGTCGGCTGACACGCGCACGCTCCAGGTGATCTTCGATGGCGATCACACTGCCGAGATCATCGTCACTACCCCTGACTCGATGCACAGCCTCCCGGTGCCGATTCTGTGCTCGTGAAACGTTCGTGGTCGCTGTGGCGGTAGGTGCACCACTCGAGCGCCGCCGGCGTGCGCGCCGCTACTCGAAGACCACCGTCTTGTTCGCGTGGACGAGGATGCGATCCTCGAGATGCCAGCGGATCGCTGCGGCGAGCACGCGCTTCTCGAGATCGCGTCCCTTGCGGACGAGATCCTCGACACTGTCGCGGTGCGAGCAACGCACGACCTCTTGCTCGAGGATCGGGCCTTGGTCGAGATGGCTCGTCACGTAGTGACTCGTCGCGCCGATCAGCTTCACGCCGCGCTCGTACGCCTGGCGATATGGACTCGCGCCGATGAACGCCGGCAAGAACGAGTGATGCACGTTGATGATGCGCGTCGCGTAACGCTCGACGAAGCCGGGCGACAGGATCTGCATGTAACGCGCGAGCACGATCAGCTCGATAGAGTGCTGGCGCAGTAGCGACATCATCTGCGCTTCTTGCTGCGGTTTCGTCTCTGCCGTGACCGGCAGGTGCACGAACGGCACGCCGAAGTGCGCGGCGCAGTCTGCCGCGTTGTCGTGGTTCGAGATGATCATCGCGATTTCGCACGGCGGTAGGTCGCCGGCGCGATGGCGCACGAGCAGGTCGTAGAGGCAGTGCTCCTGCTTCGAGACGAGGATTGCCACGCGCTTCTTGCGATCGCCGTACAGGCGATAGTCCATGCCGAAGTTGTGGCAGACCGAGCGAATCTCCGCTTCGAGCGTCGCGCGATCGGATGTCATCTCCGACAGATCGAAGCGGACGCGCTCGAAGAACAGACCGCCACCGGTATCGAGATGCTGCGCCGAGTGCACGATGTGCACGCCGTGATCATGAAGCAGCTGCGCGAGCGACGCGTGAATGCCTCTGCGATCCGGACCGCCGACCAATAACGTCCCCATCTCACCCGTGGCGCGCGGGCTGCGCAGTGACGACCTGCGTACCGACGTGATCATCACCGGTGCGTCGTGCACTTCGAGTGGTGACACCGCCGATTCGTCGCCCCACGTTGCACTCTTCGAACGCGGAAGGGGAACGGGATTTGTCATAGACATCCTGGCTTGAAGATTTTCTTGCTGCCCTCGAAGTAGAAGGGCGTGCTGCAGTCCACGGTAGCAGTCGACTTCGTGGGCGGTGAAGGCGCTGGTGTGTGGGCAGGTGCCGTGGGTCGCGTCGGTGCAGGGCGTACGGCGGGCTTCGGTCGCGCAGGTGGTTTGTTCGTCGCCGTGCGCTTCTGAGACACGCTGCGAGGACGATCGACGGTCTTCTCGTTCGACGGTTGATCCTCGAGCAACTCCTCGCGCTCGTCGGGCAATTCCATCGACACACCACGCACGTCAGATGGAGCTCGCGGAGGATCCGCTGCAACCGGCGTTACGCTGGCGCGCGCGGGAGACGGTGTCGGTGCCGCGCGCTGCGTAGCGCTGTGGGTGATCGCCGCTGCCGCAGGGCGTTGCGGTTGTGGCGGTTCGTACGCGGCCGCGGGTGGTGATGCTGGAGCTTTCGTCTTCTCGAGATCGCGCATGAAGAACGCGACCATCAGCGAGAGCACGACGATGATTCCTGCGATGACCGCCGTCGGTCCACGCTGCAACAGCGTGTGCGTGATCGGTCGCAAGCCTTCGGGCTCCGTCGCGACACCGGTCGACTGCTGGATCGGAACGATCACCGGCACCGCTTCGGTCGGCAGCTTGACCGCCTCCTCGGTATTCGCGAGCGTGCGGCGCCAGCTCGCTTCTTCCTCGGCGATCATGTTCTCGCGCGCCTCGAGGAAGTCCTTGCCGACCGCGCGCAGCCACGCTGCGATGTCGGCGGCCGATGCGAGCGGTACGGCGGCAGCGATGACTTCTTCCATCTCGGCGGCGGACTGCCAGCGCCGGCGATAGTTGACGTCGAGCGCCTTGCGAATGATCGGCTCCAAGCACTCGAGCTGTCCCCACCGGTAGCTACCGATCCACGACTTCTCCTCGTCGAGCGCCTCGGTGACCGTTGGCAGGTGGCCGCCCATGATCTGCGCGATCAGCTGCGCTTCGCCGTGCGTGTTGCCGTGCAAGCGGTGACCGACGAGGAGCTCCCACAGCACGACGCCGAGCGAATAGATATCGCTTTGTCGGTTTGCCTCGCCGCGAATCTGTTCGGGCGAGCTGTAGCCGAGCTTGCCCTTGAACGTGCCCTTGCGCGTGACATGCGCGCCGAGCGATGCCTTCGCGACGCCGAAATCGAGCAGGCGCGCGCTGCCATCGGTCGCGACCATGATGTTCTGCGGCGACACGTCGCGATGAACGATGTTGAGCGGAGTGCCGATCTCGTCGAGCGTTTCGTGGGCGGCGTGCAGACCCGCGAGCACCTGGCACGCGAGCGCCGCCGCGACCGGAATCGGCACGTGCGCCTTCGCTTCGCACGCCGCGCGGAGCAGCAGCGAGAGCGGCGCACCGTGCACGTACTCCTGCACGAGCACGACTTCTTCGCCGTACGTCACGACATCGAGCACGGGTACGACGTTGCGGTGATGGACCTTGGACGCGATGCGCGCCTCATCGAGGAACATCGAGACGAACTCGCGGTCCTCGGCGAGCTCGGGATGCATGCGCTTGGCCGCTACGATCCGCGAGAACCCGACGTCACCCATCAACCGTGCGATATGGATCGTAGCCATGCCGCCGCGTGCGATCTTGCGATGCAGCAGGTAGCGGCCAACGGTTACCGGTTGAT
>DASUFX010000479.1:0-3979 GCA_036274355.1 Kofleriaceae bacterium
CAACTGATCGACGCGATCTTCGCGCACGTCGAGGACGTCAAGCAGCATTTGCAGATCACCGACAAGGCGACCGAGCCCGCGATCGATTCTGCGAAGAAGCCGAGCGACGTGCTGATGACGCTGATCCGCGTGAACCGCGAGCTGTCGCGCGTGCTCGAGCGTCCGTTCACGCCGTCGGATGTCTATCGCACGGTCGCGCTCGCCTCGGCCTACGCGACGCGAATCGGCGCGCTCGCGGATACCGCCGCGTACGAGCGCAAGCGCAAGCCGGCCGATTGCTACGCGAAGCTCGAGCAGTGCCTCGAGCTCGTCGGCGCTGCGCTCACGAAGCGTGGCGAGACGGCGCTGACCGAGCGCGGCACGCCGTCAGACATCCACCCGACCGATGTCTACGACCTTGCGAATCTCGTCCTCGGTGAGGTCGCGTTCCTGCACGCGCTGACTGCGGGCGCACAGCCACTTCACGCGTTCGAGCCCGGCGGCATCGGCCACCGGTTGCCGTCGCACGTGCATCAGCTCTCGCGCACGCTCGAAGCGCAGCTGAGCTCGCTCCGATAATCCCCGGCAACTGCGACGGCATGCGACGTCTCTGCGACGAGCGCCGCATGCGCTAACGTCGTGGGCGGGTGTCGCGCAATCGTACCGAGTGGATCGTCGCCGCGTGGAGCGCGATCACGTTCGGTGCGCTGCTTACGGCGATCATGGTGTCGCGGCCGGTGCGCGACTCGCTCGCGCTCGAGGGCGACCCGGATCAGATTCCGTGGCTATTCACCGGCACGTTCGTCGCGTTCACGATCGCGGTGCCGCTATGGAGCTCTGCGGTCGCGAAAGAACCGCGCCGTGTCGCACTGCGGTCGTTCCATTCGATCGCGCTCTTCTCGCTCGGCTTCTTCGCGCTGATGCGCTTCGGCATCGCGCCCGTCGTCACCGGCTACGCGTTCTACATCTGGTCGAGCGTCTACAACATGCTCGTCGTCTCGGCGTTCTGGAGCCTGCTCGCCGATCTGTTCGATCCGAAGACTGCGAGCAAGCTCTACGGTCCGATCAGCGCGGGCGGCACGATCGGCGCGTTCGCCGGCCCCGCCCTGACTCGCTTGGCACTCGAGTACGTCGACGTCTCGTACATGTTCATCCTGATCGCGATCGCACTCGAGCTCGCAGTGCTCGGCGTCCATCAGGTCCGCACGCATGGCGCGAAGCTGCGCATCGATCCGCTCGCCGAGAAGCCGTTGCCACACGATCCGTGGGCGGGTCTCAAGCACCTCATGCGCAACCGCTACCTCGCCGCGATCGGCGGATTCGTGCTGTGCACGTCGGCAGCCGCGACGTTCGTCTATCTCGCGCAGGCCGGCATCGTGAAGACGTCGTTCGCCGACAAGAACGCGCGCACGGCGTTCTTCGCAAACGTCGACATGTGGACGCAAGCGCTCACGTTCGCGGTCCAGATGCTGCTCGCTCGTCCGCTGCTCGGTTGGCTCGGCCCGGGTCTCGTGCTGTGCGTGCTGCCGCTCGCGCAAGGTGCCGGCATGCTCGCGCTCGCGGCCGCGCCAACGCTCGCAACGCTCGTCGCGGTTCAGGTCACGAGCCGCACCGCGACGCATGGCCTCACGCGTCCCGCACGCGAGCTGTTGTTCACCGTCGTCAATCGCGACGAGAAGTACCGCGGCAAGCACGTGATCGATACGCTCGTGCTGCGCTTCGGCGACTTCGCATCGTCGTGGCTCTACACCGGACTCGTCGCGATCAGTGCGAGCGCGACGACGCTCTCGCTCGCCGCGATTCCGCTCACGCTCGTCTGGCTCGTTCTCGCACTGGTTCTCGGCGCCGGATTTCGCCGGCGCGCTTCTGCCAAGGAGACGTCATGATCATCGGTCGTCGTCGGTTTGTGTTCGGATCGCTCGCTGCCGCCGCCACAGCGGCGTGTGGCTCGAAGTCGTCGTCCTCGCCGCAACCCGGCCCGGTCCCGAAACCCGAGCACGAGAAGCCCGCGCCGAAGAAGATCCTGATCCTCGGCGGCACCGGCTTCATCGGTCCGCACATCATCAACTCCGCGATCGCGCGCGGTCACACGATGACGATGTTCAACCGCGGCAAGACGCGGCCCGAGCTGTTCCCAGATGTCGAGAAGCTGCACGGCGATCGCGACGGCAAGCTCGACGAGCTCAAGGGACATCAATGGGACGCGGTCGTCGACACGTCGGGCTACGTTCCGCGCATCGTCAAGATGTCGGCCGAGCTGCTCGCGCCGAACGTCAAGCAGTACATCTTCATCTCGAGCATCTCGGTCTACGCTCCGGGCGCGCCGGTCGGTGCCGACGAGAGCGCTCCCGTCGAGAAACTGCTCGATCCGACGTCCGAAGACATCAAGGGCAACAACTTTCGCAACTACGGCGCGCTCAAGGCGCTCTCCGAACAAGCGGCCGAGACCGCGATGCCTGGACGCACGACCGCCGTTCGCCCCGGCCTGATCATCGGCCCCGGCGACATGACCGGCCGCTTCACGCACTGGCCGACGCGACTCGCGGAGGGCGGCGACGTGCTGTGTCCCGGCGACGGCTCGACGCCCGTGCAGTACATCGACGGCCGCGATCTCGCGGACTGGATCGTCAAGCTGATCGAGACGAACGCGCTCGGCACGATGAACGCGCTCGGCCCCGAAACGAAGATCACGATGAAAGAGGTGATCGACAGCGTCAACACCGCCGCCGGCAACAAGGCGAACCCAGTCTGGGTCGACGCGAAGTTCCTCGACAAGCACGAGGTCTCGGGCTGGGCCGAGATGCCGATGTGGATCCCGAACGAAGGCGAGGACGCTGGCTTCGGCACGCTCTCGAACGCGCGCGCGGTGAAGACCGGCCTGCGCTTCCGGCCGATCGCCGATACCGCGAAGGACACGCTCGCGTGGCTCGCCACGTTGCCCGAGGACGAGCGCAAGAAGTACCGCTCGTCGGGCATCAAGCGCGAGAAAGAAGACCAGGTCCTCGCCGCGTGGAAAGCAGAGAAGAAGGGCTAGCGCGGGCTAGCGCGGGCTAGCGCGGGCTAGCGCCTACTGCAAGACCGGCGCAGGCGGCGTCGGGCTCGGAACTGCTTTCTTTCCCGGCGCCGGTGGGGTCCCCGGCGGCATCGGCTGGATCGGCACGTACTGCGTCTCCTTCGGCGGCGGCTCGACACCCGGCGCAGCGGTCACCGGATAGCCGCGGCGATGCCACTCGAGGATGCCCTCGTCGAGAATCAGCGCGCGCTTGTGGCCCTGCTTCCACAGCTCGTCGACGACGACACCCGATAGGTGATGCGGGCACGCGCAATACGCGATCACCCACACGTCCTTCGGCACTTCCGAGAGTCGCTTCATGTCGTGATACGGAATCGACACCGCGCCCTGCACGTGCACGCGCATCCAGTCGGATGGCGGCCGCGCATCGATGATGATCATGCGGCGCTTGTCGGCGAGCGCCTGCTTCACCTCGTCGACCGAGACGTAGCGCGGATCGTTACTGCCTGGATCCGAACGCAGCTTCTTCCACACCGGATCTTTGCCCTTGGGATTGAGCACGAGCGGTTCTTTGCCCGTTGGCGGTGGCAGCTTCGCTTCCTCGACGGGCTTGCCGAGCGTGCGCACGTACGCGACGACGTCGTCGATGTCCTGCGTCTTCAGCTTCGTCGCGAACGATTCCATGAGCGTGCCCGGCCGGCCGTTCACGACCGCGTAGCGAATGAATGCATCGCTCGCGACAGCGAGGAACTGCGGGTTCGCGAGATGCACGGCGTTGACGCGCGTCGTCTGGTTGCCGTGACACTTCTGGCACTCTCGGTTGTAGATGTCGGCGCCGCGCTTCGCATCGCCCGTCGACGCGGCGGTCCCGAGCGTCTGTGCCTGCGGCCCCTGCGATCGCAGCCACGCAACGACGCGATCGATCGCCGCGCTATCGAGCGGACCACCGATCTCTCGCGCGTAGCCAGCCATCGACGTGCCGGGCCG
>DASUFX010000480.1:0-7579 GCA_036274355.1 Kofleriaceae bacterium
CAAGAAGCTGCGCGTCGACGCGCACGTCCTCGTCACGATCGTCGCGACGCGCACGCTGACGAAGACGGTTTACGACGGCAAGGGGGCCTACGATCCGTACACGAGCCTGCGCGACGAGGATCCGAACGTCTCGGGCGCGCAGATCACGAACCCCGGCTTTCCGAGCGTGAAGTCGGGCGGCGAGCTGCTGTCGGCAGGACTCACGCTGACGGTGCCACTATGAAGGCGCTCGCGATCCTCGCGGCGCTCTGCGCGACCGCACATGCCGATCCACTCGACGAGCTCGGACTCGGTGCCGCGGCAACGGCGATGGCGAGCTCACGCGGCGCCGTTGCAACGGGCGCGGAAGCGGCGCACAACAATCCCGCCGGCATCGCCCGCATCACCCGCGCCGAGGTGCTCGCCGGCTGGCAGTACTCGCACCAGCGACTCGAGCTCGACGACCACGACGCTGGCGTGCTCGACGCCCATGGCACGTCGCTCGCGCTCGCGATCCCGTTCGCGATCGGTGACGTCCACGTCGCGGCCGGTACTGCGCTCTATCTGCCCGATCAATATCTCGCGCGCATCCAGCTCACGCCGATCAGCGAGCCGCACTTCGTTCGCTTCGAGCAATCCCAGCGCATCGTCGTCGAGCCAGTCGCCGCGGTCGCGTTTGGGAACGTCGCGATCGGCGCTGGGGCATCGCTGCTGGCAAACGCGCGCTCGAACGACCTGACGTTCGACGTCGGCGTCGTCAGTGGCCAGAAACAGGGTCGCGCAAACGTCGATGTCGCGCTGCCGGTGCGCGCCGCACCGCTCGTCGGCGCATGGTGGCGGCCGTCTCGCTTCGTCGAGCTCGGCGCGACATTCCGCGGCGAGCTGTCGATCGATCTCGCGCTCGACATCACCGCGAACGTGCTCGTGCCGAGTGTCGTCACCGGCGACGTCTCGGTCACGCTGCGCTCGGTCAGCAACTACTCGCCGATGCGTGCGGCGCTTGCCACTGCCGTGCATCCGCGCGAGGACCTCACGATCGCGGCGGAGCTCGGCTTCGAGCGCTGGAGCGCGCTCGGCTCCGGAGTCCCCGATCTGCGCGTGCTCGTCGCGCTCGACCTCGCACCACCGACGGTGTCGACGATGCCGCCACCGGCGAACTTCAAGAACATCGTGACGTCGCGGCTCGGTGCCGAATGGCAGACCGGCGCGTGGCGGCTGCGCGCAGGCGGCGCGTACCTGCCCTCGCCAGTCCCCGCACAGACCGGCCTCACCAGCTTCGCCGATGGCGCACGTACGCTCGCGACGCTCGGCGCTGGCGTGCGCATCGAGCCCAACGCGATCCTGCTGCAGCCGATCGACATCGACCTCGGGTTCGGGTGGCAGCACATCGCTCACGAGACTGTCGAGAAGGACATGGCGAAGGTGCCGGGCGGCGCGTTCTCGTCGGGCGGCGACGTCTTCCAAGCGAACCTGACCTCGACGGTGAGGTTCTGATGGGCGGAACAACCGCCACGACGCCGGGAACCCGGAAGACCAACCGCCAAGACGCCGGGAACGCCAAGCCCAGCGAATTTTCTTCGCCTTGGCGTCTGCGTCGCCTTGGCGGTTCAACTCTTCGGCGGCGATGTGCTCGGCCGCTACGTCACGTGGATGAGCTACGCATGAAGACGTCCACCGCCAAGACGCGGGGAACGCCAAGTCCAGACAGTTTTTTTCTTCGGCTTGGCGTCTGCGGCGTCTTGGCGGTTGAGCTCTTCGGTTGTGGCCTTGGGCCTGTGCCCGATGCGGCCGCGCCGACCAGCGGCACCGGCATCGCGCCGTGGACCGAGCTCGGCGCCGCCCAGGTCTGCCTGGGCGAACAAACGCTCGGCCCGCCCACCTCAGCCGTTGGCGGTTTCTGCACGGACGCTGATGCGAACGGCGCAGCATGCACCGACGACAGTGCATGTGACTCCCGCCAGACCTGCGTGTGCGGCCGCTGCACCGTCGCGTACTGCGCGACCGCGTCCGATTGCGCGGCGCCTCGCGTCTGCAACTTCACCGAGCATCGTTGCGACGTGCCGTGCTCCGACGCCACGCAGTGTGCCACCAGCGAGCAATGCATCTCCGGCGCGTGCCGCGGCCGCTGCCTGCGCAACGCGGATTGCCAGCACGGCGAAGTCTGCGACTCGAACAACGTCTGCATCGCCGACGATTGCGTCGACGACACCGGCTGCCTCACCGGCGAGCGCTGCGAGATCCAGCGCATCCCCCGCCAGGTGCTCGAGCCGGGACCGATTGCTGACTTCGGTGCGCCGATCGTCGTTTACCTCGACCTCGCGGTCCCCGCGACCCCGACTCAGCGCGCGATCTACCGCGCGACGTCGACGGACGGCGTCCACTTCGCGCTCGACCCGATGACGCCGGTGCTCGACGACCCGATGGGTGCCCGGGCCCCGAGCCCGATCGTCGACGGCGGCACGCTCTACCTCTACTTCGAGCAGGGCGATGGCGTGGCGCTGCGCGTCGCGACCTCGCGTGATGGCATTGCGTTCGACCCGCCGACCACCGTGCTCTCGGGCACGGTCAGGCTCCATGCGCCGAGCGCCGTCCACGTCGCGGGCAAGGTCGCGCTCTATTACCAGCGCGCCGATGGAACCGGGATCGGCCTCGCGACTGGGGCTCCCGGTTCCACACTCGACGATCAGGGCGTCGTGCTCGCGCCCACCGACGTCGAGGTCGGCAGCGGCGATCCCGGTACCGCGTTCTGGCTGCAGATCACGCGCGTGGAGAGCCCGCACGCCGTGCTCGCCGGCACCGCAATGCACCTCTTCTTCAGCGCATTCGGTCAGGAGAGCGCAGACGCGTCGAAGTACGGGATGACCGAACCGATCCCGCCGAACTTCTCCGTCGGCTATGCGGGTGCGAAGGCGACGGCACCGCAAATGCTAACGGTCTGGCCGTACGGTCCCGTGTTCGACAATGTCGATGCGTTCCTCGACCACCGCGACGAGCTCGGCCCCGCCGTTCTCGACGCCGGCGCCGATCGCTTCTTCATGTACTACATCGACGCCACAGAGGCGCAGCTCGGCCGGCTCGGCGTTCTCGGGAGTGGCGCTAGGGGAAGGTGAGAGCGCTGTTTTTTGGACTCTCGGCGACAGGCACGCGACGATCGCGAAACACGCGAATGGACCGAAGCGTTCACTCAATGAGGTTGCAGTCATGATCGCCGTCATCGGAAATGTGCTTGCCGGAATCGGTGTCGTCAGCTTGTTCACGGCCACGCTTCGGCTGACCAGAGGCAAGTAGTTCGCTTCGTCGGTTGATACGCGCGCGTAAGTAGTAGACTGTGGCCCGTGGTGGCCACAGTTTTGCCGCGTGTCGCACGAGCGCCGGGGGCGAGCGAGTTAACGCTCGCCGACACGGACTCCGTGCGCCTGATGCTGCGCGGCGACTCTGTGATCGACTGGCACAAGCTGAACTTCCAGGACCACGCGGAAGTCGACCGCTTCCTGCGCCTCAACGAGTTCGATCCCGAGTCCGAGGCGGAGATGGAGCGCTTCGAGGACATTCGCAGCGACGCTGTCGATTACCTCGCGCGTGCGTTCGCGATGGCGATTCCGGATGAGGTCGCCGCCGACCTGCCGGCACGCGATCTGTTCCTCGTCGCCTCGAGCACCGGCCCGCACCAGAAGTGGGCGTGCGTCGTGCTCAAGGTGATGCACATCATCCATCACATCAACGGCCGCCAGGCACTGCTCAAGGTCTCGGTCTCGGACGAAATCATCTTCCGCGAGATCGAGATGAAGGTGCTGCAGGTCGTCGAGCAGCTGCGCGCCGCGGGTGCCCCGCTGCTCGAGTTCGAGTGGAGCCGCAAGCCGCGCGATTCGCAGATCACGAAGCTGCTCGCGAAGCGGTCGACGCTCGCCGCGAGCATCTACGACAAGCTGCGCTTCCGGCTGATCGTGCCGCAGCACGCCGACATCATCCCGATGCTCGCGACGCTCGCGCGCCAGCTGATCCCGTTCAACTATGTCGTGCCCGGCGAGACGGTCAATCAGCTGATCGATCTCAAGGAAGTGCTCGCCGCCGATGAGATGAACGGTCACGAACCGACCGAGGTTCCGTTCAACGAGTTCTCTGGCCCCGAGTACCGCATCATCAACTTCGTCGCCGACCTACCGCTCAGGCTCGAGCGGCTGCTCCCGAAGCACGAGATGACGCCCGAGCTCTCGCACGTCGTGTTCGTGCTCACCGAGTTCCAGGTCTGCGACAAGGTGACCGCGCAGCGCAACGAATCGGGCGCGTCGAGCCACGAGGCGTACAAGGCGCGCCAGCACGAGCGCGTTCGCATGCGCCTGTTCCGCGACAAAGACGACCCGGTTCCGGACTAGCCGCGGCGAGCCCCGCGCGGGATCAGCTGCTGCAGATGCCAGGCCTGAATGTGCGCGCGCCGCTGCGCATCTTCGCGGCCGCGCGTCGTCGCCATCGCGAAAAACCCGACGACACACGCGAGCGCAGCCTGGCCGATCGCGAGTGACACGACGTCGACGTCGCGCACGGTGTCGAGGATCGCGCCCTTCGACAGGATGCCGTGCGGCGTCATGTGCCACGTCTTCTCGATGAGCCCTGCGTACTCGAGGCCGACCGGGACGAGCAACGCCGCCGCGATCCAGCTGACGAGTAGCCACGGCCTGCGCGCGATGTTCGAGCGCGTCGACAGCGCGAGCGTCTGGCCGCAGACCAGGCCGCAGACGAGGATGAACGAGCTCGATAGCCGGCCGAACATGAACGCGAGCGCGAAGTTGCCGAGCATCAGCAGCCACACCGGGGTGTTGCCGGTCTTGCCGTTGTGCCAGGACAGCACCGCCATCACGAGCGCCGCGGCGTACAGCGCGATCAGGTTCGTCCAGTTCGCGATGTTCTGCAGGAAGATGAACACGGGCAGGAACGTGAAGATCGAGAGGAACGCCCACATCGCGTTGCGCGCGCGCTGGCGGTTGAGGTCGCGCTCCTCGGCGTCGAGTGATGCGACGAGCTCGGGAGGTAATTCCTTCGGTGGCTCGAGGACCAACTGGGCGACCAACGCCGCCGCTTCGGCGGATTCCGGATCGAGCGCGAGTGCACGCGTGGCCGCCTGCCCTGCCTCGCTGCGACGCGCCGGATCGGCGAGCGCGGTGCGGGCATGGGCGAGCTGTTCGGCGGCGATCGTACGGCGGTGCTCGAGATCGCGGTCACCATCGAGGTAGCGCTGCACGCGCTCGGCGAGCTCGCGTGCGGTCGGCCGCGCGGCCGGATCCTCGGCGAGTGCGGCGACACACACGGCGTCGAGCTCGGGCGCGATCGCGCGTTCGGGTTTGCGGCGCGCAGGTGAATCGCCTGGCTTCGCGAGCGTGCTCGTGATCGCTTCGCGGCCGGATGGATGCAGCGGCTCGCCGGCGAGGATCTCGAACAGGATCGCGCCGAGCGAGAACACATCGGCGGCGGGCGTGACATCGTCGCCCTTCATCTGCTCGGGTGCCATGTAGCCGGGCGTGCCGAGCAGCGCGCCGGTCTGTGTGCCGCCATCATCGGGCGACAACGTGTCGACGACCGCGGCGAACATCGTCGACGTGCGGCGCTGGCTCGTCACCCGCGCGACGCCCCAGTCGATCACGTAGGTGTCGTTGTAGTTGCCGAGCATCACGTTCGACGGCTTGAGATCGCGGTGCACGATTTCGCGCTCGTGCGCGAGCTGCATCGCGAAGCACACGTCGACGAACGCGCGCAACAGCGGCTGTTGCGGCCGACCTGCCGCGATTGCTTCGGCGAGCGTCGTGCCGACCAGCCGCTTCATCGTGAAGTACGGATTGCCGTCGCTGTCGGTGCCGAGCTCGTGGACCGGCACGATCGCCGGGTGGTCGAGGCGCGCCTGAACCTTCGCCTCGCGGATGAAGCGCTTCGTCATCTCGGCGGTCGGCTTACTTGCGCGCATGCGCTTGAGCGCGACTTCGCGGCCGAACTGGATGTCGAGCGCGGTGACGACCTCGCCCATGCCGCCGCGTCCGATGATGGTGCCGAGCTGATACCCAGGCATGTCCTGGAGCTCGACGGGTCTCGACTCGTCCGCCGCGGGCAATGTCGCTTGATCGGGGGTGACCGTCGGATCGTCCCCACTATCCGGCTTCATATCTCCATCGTACGCCGACCTTTGGGCTGGGTCTGCCAGCGCTTGGCGGTCGGCAACAGCTGGCGCAGGTGCCACGCTTGGATCTGCAGCTGGCGCTGCGCGGAGAATCGGCGCCGGTTCAAATAGACGGCGACGAACGCTGCCGCGACGACGAACGCGAGGTTTCCGGCGACGAGCGCGACCTCGTCACCGAAGTGACGCATGTCGAAGATATCGGACGCCGACACGACAACGCCGCCGGTCACCGCATAGGTCGGGTTCAGCACGCCGACCCATTCGAGGATGAATGGCAGCATCACCGCGACGAGCGTCCACGCCAGTACGAGCCACAATCGCTCGTTGAACGCGCGTGTTGCTGCGAGCTGCATGAGCGCCGCGCAGATCACGATCGGCGTCACGATGAACGGCCCGGACACGCGGGTGAACATCAGCACGACGAGGATCGTGGTGACGACAGTGACCGGCAGGCTCGAGTGGCCGCGCCGCGAGTTGCCCCACGCCAACACGCCACAAAATGCGAGTAGTCCGTAGAACGCGATCAGTGTGATCCAACTCTTCACGCCGAGGAACGGAATCACGAGCCAGAACAAGAACAGCGACGCGTACGTCAATGCCGCCTGCCGGCTGCGCGAGCTGTTGAAGATCTTCTCCTCGATCCGCAGGTAGTCGTCGAGATCGGGTGGCAACTTGCCTTCCTCGGGAGCCTCCAGCAGCAACGTCGACACCAGCGATGCAGCGTCCGCGGATTCCGGATCGAGCGCGAGTGCACGACCGGCGCGACGCATCGCGGTCGCTCGCGCGTCAGGCTCCTTGGACTCGAGTGCTTGGCGCGCGGCGACGATCTGCTCGTTCGCGAGCGCACGCCGGCGTTCGACATCGCGATCACCGTCGAGGTACGCCTGCATGCGATCCGCGAGCTCGCGCGCACTCGGTCGCGCGGCGGGATCCTCGGCGAGCGCGTCGAAGCACACGCCATCGAGCTCGGGCGGAATCGTCCGTTCTGCCGCGCGGCGGGCCGGCGCTTCCTGCGGCCTGGTCAGCGTGCTGCCGAACGCCGCTTCGCCACGCGGATGCAACGGCTCGCCCGCCAGGATCTCGAACAGGATCGCACCGAGCGCGTAGACGTCGGCCTTCGTGCCCGCTTCCTCGCCGCGCACTTGCTCGGGAGACATGTAGCCCGGCGTGCCGAGTACCGCGCCCGCGGTGGTCGCTTCGTCTGCGCTCACGGTCATCGCCGGACCGGTCTGTCGCCGCGTATCGGTGAGCACGCGTGCGACGCCCCAATCGAGCACGTACACCTCGCCGTAATCGCCGAGCATGATGTTCGACGGCTTGAGATCGCGGTGCACGACGCCGCGCGAGTGCGCGAGCTGGATCGCGAGACACACGTCGACGAACGCGCGGAGCATCGGCTGCTGCGGGCCGGGTTGCGTCAGCTTCTTCGCGAGCGTG
>DASUFX010000481.1:0-13463 GCA_036274355.1 Kofleriaceae bacterium
GCGCGCTGCGCACGCAGAGCCGGGAAGCTCTGCGACGCACGCTGCACGCGATCGCGTGCCTTCGCACACGTGCTGCAGCGATCGGCGTGGCGCTCGATCTCCTGCAGCTCCGCGTCCGGGAGCTTGCCGGCGAATGCATCCGCCCAGCGATGTGGTGCGACGTGACGACTCATTCGTCACCTCCGCTCGGGTCTTTCCCGGCGGCCGGAGTGAATCCGGCCGCCTCCACCTCTGGGCCCGCGATCACGCGATAGAACTCGCGGCGCGCGTAGAACAGGCGCGTACGCACCGTCACCGGATTGCTGTCGACGAGGTACGCGATCTCTTTGAGGTCGAGGCCCTCGATCTCGTGCA
Organism: Kofleriaceae bacterium; assembly: GCA_036274355.1. Lineage (GTDB taxonomy): Bacteria > Myxococcota_A > Polyangia > Haliangiales > Haliangiaceae > JABFXX01. The sequence continues at coordinate 355 of DASUFX010000481.1, forward strand.
GGTAGAGCACGACGCGTTTCTTCGGCGCGAGCCGCTCGAGCGCGGAGTACACGAGCTCGCGATCGCGTTGGCGTTCGAGGCTCTTCTCCGGCGTCTCGGGGCGCTCGGTCAGGCTCGGATCCGTCGACGCTTGATCGAGATCGTTCACGCCGATCGCGTTCGGCCGACGCCGCCGCGTGCGAATGCGACCGAGCGCGACGTTGACGCAGATGCGGTACAGCCATGTCGACAATCGGGCGTCGCCGCGGAACTTGTCGAGGCCGCGGAACGCGATCACGAACACTTCTTGGACGAGGTCTTCGAGATCGGTGCGATCTCCGAGCACGCGGTAGAGGTTGCCGGCGACCTGGCGCCGGAAGCGGTGATAGAGCTCGTCGTGAGCGGCACGCTCGTCGGCACGGCAGCGCTCGATCAGCTCGGCCTCGTCGGCCGGACCGAGCGCGCCGACGCTGTCGGTGTCCCGTTTCACTAGACGGAGCATAAGAGGGTCAGGCAGTTAGTGCCCGCCTGATTACCGAGCGTTCACGCACATCCGGTCGGCCAATCCGTGTGGCGGCCCACAGATTCGCCAGCGGCGGCGGCAGGTTACGTGCCCACATATGCCAGCCGTTGATCTGAAACGTTTGCCGGCTCGCGGTGCACTATGAATCCATGAGGCAGCTAGCGATCTGCGTCGGGTTTGGACTTGTGGCCGGCTGCACGATCTCGACGGGCGAAGAGCCGCCGACGCCGCCGTCCTGGGGCGTGCCGCTGACCGGCGGCACGATGACCGTGACCCGCGACGGCAATCGCGCCATCGTCTCGGATCCGGATCGCGATCGCGTCGTGATCGTCGACCTCGTGACCGAACGCGTCGCCGACACGATCGCACTGCCGGCGCACAGCGAACCCGGACGCGCGATCGACGATGGCGGCGGCCGCATTCACGTCGCGCTGCGCGGCAGCGGCGAGCTGCTCACGATCACCGGCGCCGATCACATCGTGCGCCCGATCTGCGGCGAGCCGCGCGGCCTCGCGTGGCAGGAGACCGGCGATCTCGTGCATGTCGCCTGTGCGACCGGCGAGCTCGTCAGCGTGCCCGCCGGCGGCGGCGATCCGGTGCGCGTACTTCACCTCGATCGCGATCTGCGCGACGTGCTCGTGCAGAACACCGGCCTCGTCGTCACGACGTTCCGCACCGCGCAGGTGATCAAGCTCGACGATCAAGGCGCCATCGTCTCGCGCATCACACCGACCACGACGACGCGCTTCGACTTCTCGGGTGAGAGCGGAAGCTTCAACATCCCCGCGGTGCCGGAGGTCGCGTGGCGCACGATCGCCCTGCCCGACGGCTCGCTCGCGATCTCGCATCAACGCCGGCTCGGCACGACGCTGCGGATCATCACCGGCGGCTACGGCGGTCAGTGCGGCGGCGCAGCCGTCGAATCGAACCTCACGATCGTCCGCCCCGACGGTACGCCGTTCGCGGTCGCGCCGATCGTCGGCGCCTCGTTGCCCGTCGACCTCGCGGTCAGCCCGACGAACGGCGATCTCGCAGTGGTGTCCGTCGGTCACGACACCGTGTTCGTCGTGCCATCCGCGTCGCGGATGACGCCCGACATGAGCGATTGCAGCGGCATGTTTGCGACGCCGCTCGAAGGCTTCCAGGTCGGCTCGCCGACGTCGGTCGCGTATCGCCCGAACGGCGCGCTGCTCATCTTCTACCCGGAAGCCGACGGGATCTCGATCCTCGACGGCAACGGTCTGCGCGGCCTCTCGCTCGGCGATCGCCCGCGCAACGACGTCGGCCGCACGATGTTCCACAGCGTGACCGAGTCGGGCCTCGCGTGCGCGTCGTGCCATCCCGAAGCGCGCGACGACGGCGGCGTGTGGACATTCGACAAGCTCGGTAAGCGCCGCACGCAGAACCTCGGCGGCGGCATCCTCGGGCGCGCGCCGTATCACTGGGGGGCCGACATGCCGTCGCTGCACATCCTCGTCGACGACGTGTTCACGAACCGGATGGGCGGCGAACCGGCGACCGACGATCAGGTGCGGTCGCTCGCGAAGTTCCTCGATCGCGTACCCGCGCCGCGCGGCGTCGTCCTCGATCCTGACGCGGTCGCGCGCGGCCAGGCGTTGTTCGATTCGAGCGAGACTGGCTGCCGCAGCTGCCACAACGGCGCGCTGTTCACGAACAACACGATGGCGACGGTCGGCACGGGCATGACGGTCAAGGTGCCGAGCCTGATCGGCGTCGGCGGGCGCGCGCCGTACATGCACGATGGTTGCGCGGCGACGCTGCGCGATCGTTTCGGCACGTGCGGCGGTGGCGCAGCGCATGGCAATACCGGCGACCTCAGCGAGGCGCAGCTCGGCGATCTCATCGCGTATCTGCAGTCGCTCTAGCGCCGCGCGAAAGTCCGTATCCCCGAGCGCTTCGCGAGGCGATCGAGCCGGCGGCCGCGCACCAGACCGGTTCGCGCAGAAGCGAATGCGTCAGCGCCTGTGGCGCCGCAGATGAAACGCAAAGATGCCAAGCACGCCAAGGGCGTCTTTTGATCGCGTTCTGCTCGCGCAGTCGTACGGGCAGAGCGCGCGTCGAGACCAGCTCTCTGATGGCGACCTTGGCGACCTTGGCGATCTTGGTGTCTTGGCGTTGATCTCCGAGGCGGCGAAGCCGCCGTGCGCCGCGAATCGTTTCGAGCTGAAATGGGACTAGCGGCGCGTCGGCAGCACGAGGAACTCGAGATCGCGGTCGAGCGTGCAGCGGAGCGCGTCCTCGTCCTTCTGCTTCTCGAACACGCACGGCGCTTCGTCCTTCACCGTGCTCTGCTTGCCCTTCGTCGGCAGCGTCAGGATGATGCCGTCCTGATCGACGCGCCACGTGCCCTTGAACGGCTGCTCGAAGCCTTGGCCGCGACAGATGGTCTTCACACGCAGCTTGAACGTGCGGTCGCGGTTCACGGTCATCTTCACCTCGGGGACGTCGCAGGGCGTGCCGGTCTGCTCCCACTGACCGCCAAAGCCCATGATCCGTTCGTAGGGCGTCTGCGCCTTGCGATCGAGACCGACCGCGGCGCGAAACTTCGCGTCCGAGCGCAGCGCCGTGAACGCCTTGTCGAAGCGCGCCTCGACGAGCCACTCGATCGCATCCTCGCGCGTCGATTTCGCGAGCGTCTGCAGCGCGTCGATCGCCTCCGCGTTCTGCTTCGCGCCGGCGCGCAGTGCAGCGATCCGGTACTCCGCCTCCGAATGCTGGGCGTCGATCGCGAGCACGGCCTGCCACGCGGCGAGCGCCTTGCCCTTTGCTGCTTTGCGCGCGGTCTCCACCGCCTTGGTCAGCTTCGGATCGGCTGGGGGCGCCGGCGTGGTCGGTGTGGTCGGCGTCTGCGTGGTTGGCATCGTCGGCGTCGTCGGTGACGTCGATGGCTTCTCGCGGCCGGTCGTCTTCACGACTTCGAACGCCACAACATTCGTGACTTCCTTGCCGAGCTGGCGCGTCGTGTACGCGACGGCGATGCGATCTTCGTACTGGCTGGCGTAGACCTCGACGACCTTGCCGATCGGATCGATCGCGCTCCACGTCACCACGGTCTCGCCGCTCGCCTTCTTCGTGACGGTGAGCGTCTTGCCCGACGCGGTCGCCGCGAACGTCGCCTTCGGTCCGCGCTGCGCGATCGGGTCCTTGATCGAGAGCTTCGCGATCACGTCCGCGGTGACGTCCTTCTCGCAATTCGGGGCGCCGGTCGCCGCGCCGTCCTTGACGGAGAGCGGGTAACAGATCCGATCGCGGTTCACGAGGTACGGCGTGTCGACACCGGAGAAGCCGCCAAACGTGTCTGCCGCGGCCGGAGCAGTGGCAAGCAGCAGGGTTAGCGGGAGGACGGTACGCATCGCCATTTCGACGTGATAGCGCGATTTCCATTCAGATGCCCACGGGTGCTCAAACTTGCGAATTGAGGTACGGTCAATAGGTGCGTTCCGTCTTTACCCGCGCGAGTGCCGCCCTCGATCGCAGCGTCGTCCGGTTCATGGAGCGACGCATGTCACCGCGTACACCGCGTGTGCATGCGGCCGACGCGCGCGACAAGCTGCTCGCGATCACACGCGCGTACACCACCGGCACGTTGACGGCGCCGAGCGCGTTCTTCCCGGCGCCGAACGTTCCGCAGATGGTGATGTCGCCGCAGGGCGATGGCCCGGTCGGTACGCAGGTCGTCGATCTGTCGTGGTCGTCGGAGTACCAGCCGTTTTTGCCCGAGGCGCGCGACATGTATCTCGCGAGCACCGAGAACATGACAGCGCACGCGCGGTGGTGGACGAGCGATCGCGGTCGGCCGACGATCGTGATGATTCACGGCTGGGGTGCCGGCAGCCACTGGATGAACGAGCGCGCGTTCCAGGTCCCGTACTGGCTGCGCCATGGCTATGACGTCGCCGCATTCGTGCTGCCGTTCCACGGCGTGCGCTCGGCGACCGGCTCGCTCAACCCGGCGTGGCCGACGCCGAACCCGCTGCGCATGAACGAAGGCTTCGGCCACGCGATCTACGATCTGCGCGCGCTCGCGATGTTTCTCCGTGCGCGTGGCGCGTCGGCGGTCGGCGTCATGGGCATGAGCCTCGGTGGCTACACGACGGGTCTGTGGACGAGCGTCGCGGGTCCGAACGATCCCGGCGGCGTCGATTTTTCGGTCGCGATGATTCCAGCCGTGTCGTTCGCGCGGCTGATGTGGCGTCACGGTGAAGGCACGAGCGCGCAGAAGAAGGCCGCGAATGCGGGGATCACCGAGGACATGCTCGTCGAGGCATTCTCGGTCCACGCACCGACGACGCGCCCTCCCCGCGTCCCGCGCGACCGCCTCTACGTGATCGCCGGCAAGGGCGATCGGATCACGCCGCCCGACCACGCGGAAGCGCTCGCCAAGCACTGGGGTGTCGAGGTTCTGTGGTTTGAAGGCGGTCATCTCGCGCAAGTCGGGCGCGGCGACGCGGTTCGCGTGGTACGACGCTCGCTAGGCGCGCACGGCTTCTCCGGCCGCGCCTTCCGAGGCTCATGACCGACTTTTCGAAACCTCTCGCCGACGCACTCGCGAGCGGACCGCTCCTGCTCGACGGCGCGATGGGGTCGCTCTTGTACGAGCGCGGCGTCCTGCACACGCGCAGCTATGACGAGCTCAACCTGTCGCAGCCGGATCTGATTCGCACGATCCACGCCGACTACGTCGCCGCCGGCGCCGAGATCATCGAGACGAACACGTTCGGCGCCAATCGCATGGCGCTCGCGCGCCACGGCCTCGTCGACCAAGGCACCGCGATCAATCGCGCCGCGGTCGAGCTCGCGCGCAAAGCGGCCGCTGGTCGCGCGTACGTCGCCGGTGCGGTCGGGCCAACGGGCGTGAAGTTTCACATCGCAACGGCCGCCGAGCGCCGTCTCGCCCGATTCGCGCTCGCCGAGCAGATCGACACGCTCGTGCTCGCCGGCGTCGACGCGATCATGCTCGAGACGTTCACGTCGATCCTCGAGATGGAAGAAGCGATTCACGTCGCGAAGGAACGCGGGCCACGCGTGCCCGTGTTCGCGATGATGGTGTTCGACGGCGAGAGCCGCAGCGACGGTGGGCTCGGTCCCGCCGAGATCGCGGACCGCATGATCGCGGCAGGCGCCGACGTCGTCGGTGGGAACTGCGGCATCGGCCCGTCGGAGCTGTACCAGGTCGTCACGAACATGGTCGGGCGCGGCAAGCCGGTGATCGCGCAACCGAACGCAGGCCTGCCGGCCTCCGTCGAGGGCCGCACGCTGTACGTCGCAAACCCGGAGCACTTCGGCGTGTTCGCGCGCCGCATGTTGAAGAGCGGCGTCCGTCTCGTCGGTGGTTGCTGCGGCACCACGCCTGATCACACGCGCGCGATGCTCGGCGCCGTGCGCATGCTGCGCGGCGAGAAGATCGACGAGCGCGGCACGAAGTCGTCTCCGCAGATCCAGATCTCGCAGGGCCCGGCGCCGGCCGCGAAGACGCAATTGCCCGATCGCAGCCGCCTCGGTGCGCGGATCGCACGCGGCGAGTTCGCGGTGTCGGTCGAGCTCACCGCGCCGACCGGTCTCGATGTCAGCAAGACAAAGGCGGCCGTCGAGCAGCTGATCGAGGGCGGTGTCGACATCGTCAACATCGCCGACGGTCCACGCGCCTCGGCCCGCATGGCAAACGTCGCCGTGTGCGCGCGGCTCGCGGCGGAGACCGCAGTGGAGCCGATCCTTCACGTCTGCGCGCGCGATCGCAGCTTCCTCGGCTTGGTCGCGCACCTGATCGGCGCGGGCGGGCTTGGCCTGCGCAACCTCGTCATCATCACCGGCGATCCGCCGAAGATGGGCGATTACCCGTTCTCGACGCCGGTCTACGACGTCGACTCGGTCGGTCTCCTTCGCATCGCCGCCGGCCTCAACGCGGGCGTCGATCCCGCAGGCAAGGAATGCGAGCCAACGTCGTTCGTGCTCGCGACCGGTGCGGAACCGGCTGCGCACGATCGCGAGCGCGAGCTGCGCCGCCTCGAAGACAAGAAGGCCGCCGGTGCCGAGCTGGTGATGACTCAGCCGGTCTATGACCCGCGCATCATCGAGCGCTTTCTCGACGACGCCGCGCCACTGGGTCTGCCGGTGATGGTTGGCATCCTGCCCCTCGCATCGCATCGCAACGCCGAGTTCCTCCACAACGAGGTCCCCGGCATGAGCATTCCCGCCGAGTATCGCGAGCGGATGGCGAAGGTCGGCGGCGGTCCGGCGGCGCGCGCCGAGGGCATCAAGATCGCGCAAGAGGCGCTTGGCGCGGTCAAGCACCGTGTCGCCGGTGCGTACGTGATGCCGCCGTTCAACCGCGTCGACTCGGCGCTTGCCGTGCTCGAGGTCGCACGCGATCGCTGGCAGCCCGTCGCAGCCGCGGCGGCCGCTGGATCGCGCAAGCGATGAGCCTCACGCACGACGAAGCGCGTGCGCTGCACGACGAAGTCTGCGTGATCGATCTACACGCCGACACGCCGAAGCTGATGGACAAGCTCGGCTACGACCTTGCCGAACGACACGAGCGGCCGATGCCCAAGCGCGTGAACTACATCGGTCACGTCGATCTACCGCGGTTGCGCGAAGGCGGCGTCGCCGCGCAGTTCTTCGCGTTCTGGACGTGGCCTAAGTACGTACCCGGTGCCGAACGGAGCTGCACGAAGTCCGTGCTCGATCAACTCGACGCGCTCGACGCGGCGGTCGCGAAACACCCCGAGCAACTGATGTGGACGCGCACCGGTACGGATATTCGCGCCGCGAAGGCCGCCGGCAAGATCGCGATCCTCGGTGGGATCGAAGGCGGCCACGCGCTCGAAGGCAAGGTCGAGCACATCGAGATGTTCTCGCGGCGCGGCGTGCGCTACCTCGGCCCGCTGCATCTGTGGCCAAACGCGCTCGGCGGTACGTCGCGTAAACCGAAACGCGACGACGGGCTCACCGGGCTCGGCCGTGACGTGATTCGCGAGTGCGAACGCTGCGGTGTGATCGTCGATCTCGCCCACATCAATCGGCGCGGCTTCTTCGAGGCGCTCGAGCTGACGACGCTGCCGCTCATGGTGACGCACACTGGTGTCAATGGCGTGCACAAGAGCTGGCGCAACCTCGACGACGAACAGCTGCGTGCAATCGCGAATCGCGGCGGCTGCACCGGCATCATCTTCGCGCGGCAGTTTCTCGGCGGCGCGTCGCTCGACGCGGTGGTCGATCACATCAAGCACGTGATCGACGTCGCCGGCGAGGACGTGCCCGCGCTCGGCAGCGACTTCGACGGCTTCGTGATCCCGCCCGAGGGCCTCGAGGACATCGCCGCGATGCCAAACCTGACCGTCGCGATGTCGCGGCGCGGAATTCCGACGCGCGTGATCGAGAAGATCCTCAGCCACAACGTGCTGCGTGTCCTCGACGCAGTGCCGGCGTTTGGCAAGCTAGCCGCGCGGCAATAGCTTCTCGATCGTGATCGGAAACTCGCGCACGCGAATGCCGGTTGCGTTGAACACCGCGTTCGCGATCGCAGCGCCCGCACCACAGATGCCCAGCTCGCCGAGACCCTTCGCACCGATCTCGTTGGCGACCGGGTCGACGCTGTCGAGCACGACGACATCGATCGCTGGGATGTCGGCGTGGACCGGCACTGCGTAGCTCGCGAAGTCGTGATTGATGAACGAGCCAAACCGCGTGTCGAGCACGCCTTCTTCGAGAAGCGCGGCACTGACGCCCCAGATCATCCCGCCGATCAGCTGCGAGCGCGCTGTTTTCGCGTTGAGGAGCCGCCCGGTGTCGAACATGCCGAGCATGCGGGTTAGCCGGATCTCGCCGGTGTCGCTGTCGACGTGGACCTCGGCGAAGTGCGCGCCGTAGGTGCTGAGCGAATGCGCCTTCAGATTCGGGTCGTCCCACATGTTCGGGACATCCCCGAGCGCGTCGAGCCCGGATGGGAACGTGCGGGCGAGGATCGCGGTCAGCGGCTCCGAGGCACTGCCGATGCGAATCTGCGAATCGGCGAACGTCGCGTCGGTCGCGTCGAGACCATGCAGCGGTGATGCGGGATCGGCGACCGCCGCTAGGGCCACGCGCTTGCGGAGTGCACGACCCGCTCTGTGGGCGGCAGTCGTCGAATTCGTCGCACCGAACGAGCCGCCGGATCCGGCACTGGGCGGGTACTCCGAACGACCGAGCTCGACGCGCACGTTCGCGATCGGCACGCCGAGCACGTCGGCTACCGTCTGCGCGAGGATCGTATACGTGCCGGTGCCGATGTCCGTCATGTCCGATTGGACGACCGCGGTACCGTCGGGATCGAGCGCGACGCGCACCGACGTCGCGACCTGGAAGTGCGGGCGAATCGCGGCGGCCATACCGATGCCGACGTACTTGCGGCCATCACGAACGCTGGCCGGCACCTTCGGGCGCTGATCCCAGCCAAACCGTTTCGCGCCCTCGCGCATACACTCGACGAGCCTGCGCTCGCTGAACGGAACCGGAAGTTCGGGATGGCTCGGCGGTTCGTTCCGGATCCGCAGCTCGATCGGATCGATCTGCAGCATGTGAGCGAGCTCGTCCATCGCGCACTCGACCGCGAGCAACCCGGGCGCCTCACCCGGCGCGCGCACATCCTCCGAGCGCATGACGTGAAGCTCGACCCCACGATGGGTGCTCCGGCGATGCGGCGCCGCGTATAGCGGACGCCCGACCGTCGCGATCTGCTCGATGTAGCTGTCGCCGAAGCTCGCCTTCATCACGACCTCGTGAGCGAACGCGATCAGCTTGCCGTCGCGGTCAGCACCCAGGCGCATGCGCTGTCGCGATGCGGGACGATGACCGACCATGTGAAACACTTGCTGGCGCGTCAGCATGATCTTGACCGGATGACCGAGCGCGCGCGCCGCGATGACCGCGAGGATCGCGTCAGCGTGAAGCCCGAGCTTCGAGCCAAAGCCGCCGCCGACGAAACGCGAGATGACTTTGACCTTGCGCGGGTCGAGCCCGAGCGTCGCTGCGATGCGGTTACGCGCCGACGCGACGATCTGGGTGCTGAGGTGGACGGTGACGGTATCGCCGTTCCAGACCGCGAGGGCGTTGTGCATCTCCATCGCGAGTGAGAACTCGTAGGGTGTCGTGTAAACCTCGTCGAGCTTGACCGGCGCGCTGGCGAAGCCGGTGTCGAAGTCGCCGACGATCGAATCGGTCGGCAATCCCGCGTTCACCTTCTCGGGTTTGAATGCATGCGCCTCGCGCGCCACGAAATCGAAGTAGCCCTCGCTCGGCGCGTATGTGACATCGACGAGCGACGCGCCAGCGCGCGCTTGCTCGTACGTTTCGGCGACGACGAGCGCGACCGGATCGCCGTAGTTGTGGACCTCGGCGCTATTCATCACCGGGAACGCGAGCGAGTAACGATCGAAGCCACCCTTGGCCGGCGGGTGCTGGCCGGTCGCATCCCGATACGTCAGCACCCGCCTCACGCCGCGCGCTTGCTCGGCGCGCCAGGTATCGATGTTGACGACGCGGCCGTGGCCGATGGTGGAACCGACGATGAATCCGTAGAGCGGCTGGCCGTAGCTCCACTCCTCCGATTCGTACGTCGCGCGGCCGGTGACCTTGAGTGGACCGTCGATGCGAGAGATGGGATCGCCGATCATGTGCGGTCCTCCGCGGCTTGCATGAGCGTTGCAACGAGTGTTCGCTTCGCGAGCTCGATCTTGAAGTCGTTCAGGCCGCGGCCAACCGCGCGCGCAAGCGCGGCATCCGCAGCAGCGGTGTACGTGTCGACAGTGGCGGGCCGACCATGCAGCACGGCTTCCGCCTCGAGCGCTCGCCACGGCTTGTGCGCGACGCCGCCGAACGCGACGCGCGCCTCGTCGATCACACCGTTCGTGATCGCGAGCGTCGCTGCGACCGAAACCAGCGCGAACTCGTACGACGCGCGGTCACGGACCTTGCGATACAGCTGGCGACCCCGTGGTGGCGGCGGCAACACGACCGCGGTGATCAGCTCGCCGGGCAGCAGCACCGTCTCGATGTGGGGCGTGGTCTCCGGTAGCAGATGGAAGTCGCGGATCGGAATACTGCGCGTGATGTTGCCGATGCCGAGCGTCTCGATCCGCGCGTCGAGCACCGCCAGCGCGACCGCCATATCCGACGGGTGCGTCGCGATGCACGACTCGCTCGCACCGAGAATCGCGTGACCGCGATTGAACCCGCCAAGCGCAGCACAGCCCTCGCCGGGCGCGCGCTTGTTGCACGGCGTTGCGGTGTCATAGAAGTACACGCAGCGCGTGCGCTGCAGCAGGTTGCCCCCAATCGAAGCCATGTTGCGTAGCTGCGGCGATGCGCCGGCGAGGAGCGCTTGCGACAACACCGGATAGCGCGTGCGAACGTAGCGATCGGCGGCGACATCCGAGTTGCGCGCCTGCGCGCCGATGTGAAGCTCTCCGGTCGGGAGCTCGTCGATTTCCTGCAGCGGCAAGCGACTGATGTCGATGAGATGAGCCGGCTGCTCGATCTCGAGCTTCATCAGGTCGAGCAGGTTCGTACCGCCGCTGATGAACTTCGCGTCCGCGCCTGCCGCAGCAATCGCTGCGATCGCCGCCTCGGGATCGTTCGCGCGCTCGTACGTGAACGGCTTCATGACGGATCTCCTTCGGCGACATCGCGAATCGCCGCGACAATGTTGGGATACGCAGCGCAGCGGCAGATGTTTCCGCTCATGCGCTCGCGCAGCTCTGCGTCGGTGAGCTCGACGTGCGGCGCCGCGACGTCGGCGGTGACGTGACTGGGCCAGCCCGCTTTGATCTCCTCCAGCATCGCGACCGCGGAGCAGATCTGGCCCGAGGTGCAGTAGCCGCACTGATAGCCGTCGCGCTCGAGGAAGGCGGCCTGCATCGGATGCATCGCATCGGGCGTACCGAGCCCTTCGATCGTGACGATGTCATCGCCATCGTGCATGACCGCCAAGGTGAGGCACGAGCCGATACGCCGACCCGCGACGAGCACCGTACAGGCGCCGCACTGGCCGTGGTCGCAGCCCTTCTTGGTCCCACACAGGTGGATGTGCTCGCGAAGCGCGTCGAGCAGCGTGGTACGTGGATCGAGCTCGAGCCGGAACGGTTTGCGGTTGACCGTGAAGCGCACCGACTCGGTACCGTCACCTACGGTACGCCCTGCCGCTTTTTCGACCTGCTTCGCTTCGCGTGCGCGTTCGACGCCTTGATTCGATCTCGCCATGCCGCGCGACGCGTGCAAGCGAGGGACCGCGGCACAGGCGCATACCGTAACGACGGCTCGTGCGGAGTGCGAGACGAACGCCCGGTGTGCATTCCGCGCTCATCGCGTTTCGCGAGTACGGTTTTGACCGCGTCGCGATCCTCCTCAGGTCGGCGTGGCAGGCAGCTGCAGGGCCCGCATGCCACTGAAGTCCAACCAGTAGCGTCCGCTGATCTCGGCGACTCGGATAAGGACCGTATCGCACGCGGGACATCGGATGATCGTACCCATGCCGTGCTTGTAGACCGCGGCCGCTCCGATCACATTGTGATCGCCGCAGCCCGCGCAGATGACCTCGGCCATGGTCATGTCGAACGGAAAAATCGCCTGCAGAATGCCGCCCGCGGCGTTGCCATCCAGTTTGTTCTCCATCTCCATCATCGCTCTCCTGTCGGCCCGAACCGTTCGGTTTTGATCCGCGCGGCGTCGTGACCCAACTCGGCCAGGCTCGTGGCGGCAGCCTCGACCATCGGAGTCGGCCCGCAGATGAATGCCAGCAGACGTCGCTCGTCCGGCCAGGCCACCTCGCGCAGCATCTCCCGATCGATGCGACGGCGATAACCGGTCCAGCCGGAGGGCTGCGCTCGAGTCAGCGTGTAGATCGTTTCGAGGCCGCTCGCGTCGGCAGTCAGACGAGTCAGCTCATCGCGATAGATCACGTCGTCGTAGCTGCGCGAGGAATAGAGTAAGCGCGTGGCCACCGTGCTTCCCACCGCACTGCGATGACGAAGCATCGCCATGAGAGGCACGATGCCGGAGCCGCCCGCGACCAGCAGCAGCGGCCCGCCCATCTCCGCTTCCCACACGAAGTAGCCGCCGATAGGGCCGCGAAGCTCGAGCTTGTCGCCGACGCGCAGCTCATCAACCAGATACGGAGACACCTCGCCATCGGCGAGACGTTCGACCGTAAGCATCACGCGGGAGCCCATCGCCGGAGCTGATGCGTCCGGAGCTGATGCGATCGAGTAGCTGCGCTCGGCCTGATAGCCGTCCTCGGAGGTGAGCCGAACGTCGACGTGCTGCCCTGAACGGTGGCCCGGCCACCATGGGACGGCGAGCGTGATGGTGCGCGTGCGCGCAGTCTCTTGATGTACAGCGACAACCTCGCCGAGCTGCCACTTCAGTCGCCCGAGTAGCGCTGTTCCTTCCATGGATCACCGTAGTTGTGATAGCCGAACGACTCCCAGAACCCTCGTTCGTCCTTGCCCATGACACGCAAGCCTCGCACCCACTTTGCGCTCTTCCAGAAGTAGAGGTGAGGAACGAGCAAGCGTGCCGGACCGCCATGTTCTGGAGCGAGCGGTTGACCGTC
>DASUFX010000482.1:0-25113 GCA_036274355.1 Kofleriaceae bacterium
ACGAAGGAGACGCTGCATCGCTACACGCAGATCGTCGGCAAGATCCAACTCGGGCGAACGCCGATCGAGAATCACTTCTGGAACGTCGCGCTGCGCATGACTTCGCGCGGTCTCGCAACGTCCGCACTCGAGTACGAGGGACGCACGTTCGATATCGAGATCGATCTCGTCGAGCACGCCGTCCACATCCGCACGAGTGACGGCGGCCGCGCGAAAGTCGAGCTGCGTCCACTTGCCGTCGCGGATTTCTATCGCGAGATCCAGGAGGCCCTGGACCGACTCGGCATCGATGTTCCGATCTGGGATCACCCGGTCGAGCTCAAGACCGACGTGATTCCGTTCTCACAAGACCGCATGCACGCCGAGTACGACCGCGAGTACGCGAATCGCTTCTTCCACGTGCTGTCCAGCGCCACCGAGGTTCTCGAAGAGTTCCGTTCGCGATTCACCGGCAAGTGCAGTGGCGTCGGCTTCTACTGGGGCACGTTCGATGTCTCGGTCGCGATGTATTCGGGTCGCGCCGTCGAGAACGCGCCGACCGAATCGCGGATCGAGCGCGAGGCCTACTCGCACGAGCTGATCGAGGTCGGGTTCTGGCCGGGCGATGCCGTGTATCAGCAGCCGGCGTTCTTTGCGATGCAATGGCCGATGCCCGAGTCGTATGCGCACGCACACCTCGAGCCCGCAGATGCGAGCTGGCTCGAGCCAAGCCGCTGCTTCGTGCTGCCATACGAGAGCGGTCGCAACGGCGACTACACGGCGCGCGTGCTCGACTTCTGCCAATCGGCGTACGAGACCGGCGCGAACATGGCCGGTTGGGACCCTGGGCTAGAGCGCAACCATGAAATGTGGGCCGACCACTAGAAGCAACCGCGCACGCCGTCGACGTTCAGGCGACACACCGCACGGACTGCATTGCGGAAGCTGATCCACAGCCGGTGATCGGTGCCGTCGATCGATGCGACGAGCTCGTTGCGAAACGTTCGACTCATCTCGAGCTGAACGCCGAGATGTCCGCCGGTGCGATTGGAGATGTTCGCGCTTGCGGTGCCGGTGATGCCCGCGCAGTCGCTGTCGCCGGGTGCGTCGACCGCGATCGCACCGCTCGCCGAGTACTGCGCGGTGTACGTGTCGTAGTAGTGCTTGAACGCCGTGCGCAGCGCGGGCGTGATGCCGCCGACGCAGATCTTGTTCGGGCCACCGTGGCCGTGGATCGCGATGCCGCGATTCACGCTCCGCATGAGTGACTCGGCACGTGAATCGTTGAAGTGGGTCGACGTGACGTGCAGTGCACGAGCCGAGCGCGTCGGCCCGCCGTACTTGTCGAGGCAGGTGTCGGTTGGATGCGCGACGAGGACGTATGACGGCAGATGCAGATCGGCCGCGAGCTGGCGCGCGATGCGATCGGTCCCCAGCTCGATGCCACCACCATGCGGCGCGACAATGCCCATGGTCATTTCGGCTGCGGTCGGCGCGACGATCACGTCGTAGCTGGCACCTTCGCGGCACAGCGTGCTGAGGCTCAAGTTCGGCGAACCCTGGCACGAGTAACCACCATTCACCGACGAAGCGGACTCGGGACGAAAGCACGCGAAGCTATCCGGCGTCGTCGCGCCGATCGTCGTGACCTCCGATTGCTCGTCGGGAACATCAACTGAGCCGACGTCGGCGATGCAGCCAGTGAATGCGAAGACTGCGAACGGTGCGAGGCGATTCATGCGGTGGCCGCGTGCAAGTAGAAGACCGCCGCTACCAGCTCGCAATCCCGTGCGGCCACGATCTGCGCCTGAGGGCCGAACCCCTCACATCAGCGACGATCCGCACCGCTGCCGCAGACCGCGACAACCATGTCGGGCTCTCGGGAAGGCAGCCCCCAAGCGCCGGACCGAACCTCGCGAGATCACGCTGGCGGGCCTGGCACCGCGCTTGGACACTATTGCGACATGGGTTCACGTTGGTTGCAGCGCGTCACGCTTGCAGTTGCCGCCGGCGCGTCGATCGCGACGACGCAGCTGCCCCAGGAATGGCATGCCGATGCATCGGCGGTCCTCGATGCCGTCGTGTTTGACACCCAGCGCGTGACGGCGAGCTACGCGATCCACGCCGAGATCGCTGGCACCGGCAAGTACACCGATCTGGACGGCACACTCACCGCAACGATCAGCGCGACCACGGCCGGCACGTTCGATGCGCAATCGCAGCTTCGGCTCACGTTGCGCTCGACGACAAACCCGGACGTCCAGTCCGTCTCGGAGGTCACGCTGCCAAACATCGATCCGCGCGTAGCGGCCGAGCTTCCCGCATGGACCCACTGCATGACGCCGCCATGCGCCGAAGACTTCGAGCTCACCGTCGAGCTCATCGGCACCGGTGCACCGCCACTGAACATCACCGGCAACGTCGGCGTGCGCTCGCTCGGCACCGACAACAAGCTCGAAGCGACAACGCAGACCACGATCATCGCGAGCCCACTGCCGTGATCGCGACGCGCACGCTCATGCATCCGATCTCGCTCGGCGCGATCGCGTTGCTCGTGATCAATGATCACGTGCTCAAGCATGTCGCGCCTGGCGTGATCACCGGCAAGCTCTCCGACTTCGCAGGTCTCGTCTTCTTCCCGTTGCTACTTGCCGCTGCCGCGGAGCACGCAGGAATCCGGCGCGGCATCCAGACCGTCATCGTGGCAGCGATCGCGACGGCTGCGGCGTTCGCGGCGATCAAGCTTTCCGCGTCTGCGGCGGAGATCTACCGCAACGGGCTCGGAGTCCTGCAGTGGCCGTTTCGAGCAGCGCGCGCCATGTTGCTCGGCGAATCCGTACCGAGCGTCGGCCGTGTCGCGCACGTGGTCGACGCCACTGACCTGGTCGCGCTTGTCGCACTCGGCGTTCCGATCGCGCTCGTTCATCGCGCCATGCGATTCCCGTCCACTGTACCCGCGAAATGCGCCGGTTCTACCGAAAGCGTTTACCCGCAGTGACTGGAGTGTGTCTCCACGTCGCAGTTGGATGCCCGCGGACGCCAATTTGCGCGCGATCGCACACGGACGGCCCCGCGTCCTGCGCCGACACCGGGCCCCAGGTTGTTTGTTTCAGAACGGGCTGATTAACTGTTTAACAGTGAAGGATGTGAGAGAAGAGGGCACGGATGTGGCGAGGATTCGCGGAGTGCTCCTCGTCGACGGCCATCCCATCGTTCGCGACGGCCTCGCGGCATGGATCGACAGCCAAGCCGGTCTCGAAGTCGTAGGTCACGCGGCGAGCGCCGACGAGGCACAAGCGATCAAGAGGCAACTGAATCCTGACCTCGTCGTTGTCGGGGTCGCACTCCGCAACAGCACGGGCATCGAGCTCACGCGCCGCTTGGTCGCACGACGTGACGTATGCATTCTCGGACTCTCTGGGCTGCCCGGTCCCGGTCTCGCGATGCAAGGCGCGCGAATGCTGCTGGCTGGCGCGACAGGCTTTGCTCTCAAGTCACAGCCGTCGAAGGAAATCCTCGACGCGCTGCGGATGACGCTCGAACGCAAATGCTACATCACGCCCGCGATCGAGGCCGAAGTCAAAACACTCCTGCACGGACCATCGACAGTCGCCGCGAGTCAGCTGACCGTCCGCGAGCGTGAGATCTGGAAGCTCGTGGTCAAAGGCTACAGCACCAAAGAGATCGGACAGGCGCTGTTCATCTCGCCGAGAACCGTCGAGGTGCATCGTCAGCACGTGATGCGCAAGCTTGGTGTTCGTTCGCTCGCGGCGCTGATCCTGTGTGCCGTGCAAACTGGCGAGTGGATCGATTCGTAGCCAGGTCAGTGCACCGCAGGTTGGTGCGCGTGACGGAACGAATCGATGACATCGCCGACCTCGCTGTCGGCGAAACCCATGTGGACGAGCGCGTGATGCGCCATGCCGAGCGCGAGCTCGCGTTCGCCGACGACCGCGATCTCGACGCCGCGCTCTTCGAGGTAGGCACGCTCTTCGTCTCCGTGCGCGCGCGCAACCGTCGCGAGCAACGGGCTCAGCGTGTGCGCGTTCGCGACGATCGCGGCGGCTTGATATGGGTCGGGTACTGCGACCACGAGCAGGCGCGCGTGCGTGATCCCAGCCTGGTGCAGCACCTCGGGGCGCGCGCCATCGCCGAGCACGACCGGAACACCCTCGTTGCGTAGCGCGTCCACGCGATCCTCGTCGGCGTCGATCACGACGTACGGAACGTGGCTGGTGATGAACGTCTCGCCGATGGCGCTGCCGACGCGGCCGTACCCGACGATCACGGCGTGGCCATGGTGCTCGGCACCAACCTTCACGGGAGACTTCGCAGGCTTCTCGAACAACCGCGCCGCGTGCTCCGCGAACCAGAACGCGAAGGGATTGAGCGCGATCGAGAAGATCGATCCCGCGACGACAAGGCTTTGGCCAGCGGGCGGCAACAGCTTGAGACTCACGGCGAGCGTTGCGAGAATGAACGAGAACTCGCCGATCTCCGCGAGGCTCGCAGAGATCGTGAACGCCGTGCGCGTCGGGTAGCGGAACGTACGGACGATCAGAAACGCGCCAACCGACTTGCCGATCATCACGATGAACAGCACCCACAGGATCTTGCCCGGATGGTCGATCAAGATCGCCGGATCGAACAGCATGCCGACGGCGACGAAGAACAACACCGAGAACGAGTCCTGAAGCGGCAGCGCGTTCTTGGCAGCCTCATGGCTGAGTCGCGATCCATTGACGACCATGCCGGCGAAGAACGCTCCGAGCGCGACCGACACATCGAAGAGCGCTGCGGCGCCGACCGCGATCCCGAGTGCCACCGCCAGCACCGCAAGCGTGAACAGCTCGCGCGAACCGAGTCGCGCGACGCGCTCGAGCAACCACGGCACCGCGCGCCTGCCGATCACGAGCATCACGGCCACGAACGCGACCACCTTGCCGAGGGTCAACGCGATCACGGCGAACAAGCTGCGATCGGCGGGGCCGCGATGCTCGCCGCCGAGCGGGATCGCAAGCGCAGGCAGCAACACGAGCACGACAACGGTCACGAGGTCTTCGACGATCAACCAGCCGACCGCGATCCGTCCATCGGTGGACTCGAGCGCGCCGCGATCCTCGAGCGCGCGGAGCAACACGACGGTGCTCGCGACCGATAGACACAGACCGAACACGATGCCCGATCCCCACGACCAGCCAAACATCCGGCCGACGAGCGCACCGAGTACGGTGGCAAGCGCAATCTGCCCGATCGCACCGGGGACCGCGATCCGCTTCACCGACAACAGATCAGCCAGCGAGAAATGCAGACCGACGCCGAACATCAGAAGAATGACGCCGACCTCGGCGAGCTGACCCGCAAGCCCGGTGTCCACGACATATCCGGGCGTGAACGGCCCGAGCACGATGCCGGCGAGGAGATATCCGACGAGGGGCGGCAACCGGAGACGCGCAGCGACGAAGCCGAAGACAAAGGCGAGGCCGATGCCGCCGGCGATCACACTGATGAGAGTGGTCTCGTGAGCCATGACACGCGCCGTGTCGACGAGAATTGCGCCGACGATCGTTGGTACCAGCATTTCGCGACGTCGCCACGAGTGCGATCACGCCCGCCGTGCGCTCCGACCACACGAACGGTTTGCGGCTGTACGCATTCTCCTCACAGCGGGCCAATCGCGGCTCCGCTCGACACTGCCACGAGCGAGCGAGATGATCATGTAATGGGTGGCGCGCCGGAGGAGCCAGCGACGGTCGAGAGCGCGCCCCCGCTCGATCCGACAGATTCCCCGACGACAGCGGAGAAACCGTCCGCGATGGCCGACGCGAGCAAGCGGCCGCCCATGCCGCCGAGCGAGGTGAGCGTCGACAAGGGATCGAACACGAGTGGTACGAGTGTCGGATCGCCGATCGAAGCGCTCGAGCGCGACGAGATCTTACGCACGCGGACGTTCAGCGTGCTCGTCATCGTGTTCTCGGTCACCGGCGCGGGTGTCGCGTTGATCGTTCCCGGCGGCGACCCGCGCGCACGCAGCGTCATGCTCGGCGGCTGCGTCGTCGCGCTGGCGTCGATGCTGTTCATGCTGTACCAGACCTACGACCCGGTGCGGTTTCGAAAGCCGCTCACGTCGCTCGTCTGGTTCGTCCCGTCGATTGTCGTGATGTCGGCGGTGTTCTTCTTCGGGGTGTTTTCGCCCGCGCCGATGTTGGTCGTGCTCGGCATCTACTTCGTCGGGCTCAGCAAGGCGGGCCGAATGGCGATCGCGTCGTACGTCACGTGCGCGGCGCTCTACACGGGTATGAGCTTGTTCATCCTGTTCGGCGGCAGCGACTTCGGCGTGTTGCATCCGACCGTCACGCCGGAGCAGCACTTGCTCGTCCTGTTCTGCGTGCAGCTCGTACTCGCATTGACGATCGTGATCGCGCGGCTCTCGCGACGCACTGCCCTGCTCGCGGTCGGTGAGCTCGAACAGGCTACGCGGCTCGCGGCGCATCGCCAGGCGCTGCTCCTCGAAGCGAGAGAGGAGCTCGATCGCGCGCTGCGCACCAAGCGCGGTCGGTTCTCCGACCAGGTGATCGGCAACTACCAGCTCGGCGACGTGCTCGGTCGCGGCGCGATGGGCGAGGTCTATGCGGCCACCGATATACGAACGAGAGCGACCGTCGCGATCAAGCTGCTGTCACAAGCGTCGCTCGGCAATGCGCACGTCGTGATGCGGTTCTTTCGCGAGTTGCGCACGGCCGCTACCGTGCATTCGCCCCACGTCGTGCGCGTCATCGAGGTCGGCGAGAATCCGGTGCCGTATCTCGTGATGGAACGGCTCGAGGGCGAGACGCTATCGGAGCTGCTGCGCCGCCGCCGCATGCTGCCGCCCGCCGAGGTCCTCGAGCTGATCGATCAGATCGCGATCGGTGTCGGCGCTGCTGCCGCTGCCGGCATCGTGCATCGCGATCTCAAACCGCAGAACGTGTTCAAGCATCGCGATGCGTGGAAGGTGCTCGACTTCGGCGTCGCGCGCGCGATCGATCAGGGCGACACACTCACCGGCGGGCAAGTCGTCGGCACGCCGGCGTACATGGCGCCCGAGCAGGCCAGCGGAGGCACCGTCGATCACCGCACCGATCTGTACGCGCTCGCAGCGATCGCGTATCGCGCGCTCACCGGCCATCCGCCGTTTTCCGCCGGCGACATCGCGCAAACGCTCTATCGCGTCGTGCACACCCGACCGACTCGCCCGACGCTGCTCGCACCCGAGCTGCCTGTCGACATCGACGTCGTCCTCGCGATCGGGATGGCGCTCCAACCGGCGGATCGTTTCGCATCGGGCGAGGACTTCGCGAGCGCACTGCGCGCGGCCGTCGACGGGACGCTGCCAGGCGATCTGCGCGAACGCGCAGCCGCGTTCCCCAACGGAGGTTGGGGTAGCTCACTACGGTTACGTCGCGCCCAGTAGACTTCGTCGATGCGATCTCGTGTCCGAATTATTTTGGCGAGATCGTCCAGTGGTGCGGCGAATCTTGCGCCGCGCGTACTCGCACACCACGCGTAGTAGCGCTCGCTGTTTCCTGACTACCCGCGAGCGCACAAGGCGCTCATCCCGTTTGTCGTGTAGAGCGCCCGCGGTACGGCGCGAGCATCGGCAGCGCTATTGATCGGACGTAGACTTCTACATGTCGGAAGCGGTGCTGTTCGTCGACGACGACGAGGATCTCTGCGAGATGATGCGCGCAATCCTGACCAAGCTCGGGGTATCGCGCGTCGTCGTCGCGCGCTCGCTACGGGATGTCGAAGCTCAGCGCGACGATGCGATCACGTGCACGATCGCGATCCTGGATATCAACCTCGGCAACGATCAGCCAAGCGGCGTCAAAGTTTACGAGTGGCTCCACCGCGAAGGGTTTACAGGCCGCACGATCTTTCTGACCGGCCACGCTGGGAATGACCCACGCGTCCAGGAGGCTGCGAGCTTGAGTGGCTCGGTGATCGCTTCGAAACCACTCTCCGTCCCAGAGTTGCGGGACCTGATCGGGGGCGCGAGACAAGCGATATGACGAGCGTGCTGTGGCTCGCGTTCGGCCTCTCGCTCGGCGCGGCCGTTCTGCACGCAGCACTCGGCCTGACTCGACCGGTCGATCGAACGTACCTGTCGTTCGCATTCATGATGGCGCTGCTCGGGCCGTACCTCTACTACGAGTGGGTGCTGTATCGCGCGACGACAGGCGCCGAGGCCGTCGTAGCGTTCCGCTCTCAGATCACGATCGCACACTGCTTTTTCGGCGGCTTGTTGGTATTCGTCCCCGCGTATACGAAGGCTCGCGTGCCGCGCTGGCAGATGGCGGCACTTTGGGGCGGACTGGCGCTGCTCTTCGCCATCAACATCATCGCTCCCTACGGCATCTGGTTCTCGGCGGAGCCCGAGCTGGAGCGCCTGACGTTCCGCGGCGAACCGTACACCGCAGTCCTCGCACCGCCGACCGTGCTGCAAGGCGTCCACACCGTCTACGTCTTGGGCCTCATGGTGTTCACGATCCGCTGCGCGATCGATCTGATCCGACGCGGCGAACGACAGCGCGGCCTCGTGCTCGCGATCGCGATCTCGGTGAGCGTGGCGCAGCATCTCGTCGATGTCGTCCGCGATGCGATCGGTGGCTCGTGGCCGTACTTCGCCGAGTTCGCGATCGTGAGCTGGGGACTGATCATGTCGATCCAGCTCGCGATCGATTTCCGCACAACTCGTGAGCGGCTGCAGGAAACGTTGAGTGAGACCGAAGAGCGCGCCGCGCAGCTCGCGGAGCTCGTCAACGCCTCGCTGCACGTGCGCGACAAGCTCAACACGCCGCTCCAGACGCTCGAGATCGGACTTGCGATGTGCAAGCCACGCAACCGCGACGACATCGAGACGCTCGCGATCCTTCGGCGTGACGTCATGGAGCTCGCAACGCTTGGACGCAACGTCGAACGGGCGGCGCAAGAGCAATGCTTCATCCCGACGGAGGAGCTTGCAAAGTGAAACTGGTGGCGTGGGCCGCGATCGGCATCACATTCGGCGCGGCGGTGTTGCACGCCGTGCTTGGCTTGCGCCGTCCTCGCGATCGAGCCGATCTGTGCTTCGCCAGCATGATGGCGTTTCTCGCGCTCTACTTCTATCTCGGGATCGCCGTTGACCGAACGCAGAGCGTCGACGCGGCCGTCGAGGGCGTGCGCTATCAGGTGTTTGCTCTCCTCGGTTGCCACGGCTCGCTGCTGCTGTTCGTTCCTGCGTATACGAACACGCGACTGCCTTCCTCGCTCACCGCAGCGTACTGGGTCGGGCTGGTCATTCTGTTCGCGGCAAATCTCTGGTCAACGTACGGGCTCTGGTTCTCGGGCCCGCCGGAGCTCGTCCCGTCACAGTTTCGCCACGCCCACTATCAGACCGTTCTCGCGCCGCCGATGTCGCTACTGCAGCATGCCTATGCGCTCTATTCCACGAGCTACCTGTGCGTGGCAGCAGGATGCGCCGCCAGCCTGTTCAAGCATGGTGGACGACAGCGTGCCATCACGTTCGGCTGTGCCTTGTTGATCGTGGTCGTGACGAACGTCGTCGATCTCGCTCGTCACCCGGTAAACGGATCGCTGCCGTACTTCGCCGAATTCGGCTTCGTCGCATGGGCGCTGATCATGTCGGTGCAACTCGCGCGAGACTTCAGGGCCGAAGCCAAAGCGCTCGAGCGCGCGCTCGCAGACGTCGCGGCGCAGTCCGAGCGGCTCCAGTGCATCCTCGATTCGCTGCGTGCCCTCGAAGTCAGGATGCTCGCGCCGATCGACGAGCTCGAGAACGGAGTTGCGACGCTCGCCGCCACAACGCAACCCGAGACCGCAAGTCTGACGAGACTCCGTCGGGCGGTCGCGCGCCTGCGCACGGTCGCGCATGCGATGCCGGACATCAGTACCACCCGGCTCGCAAAGGCGTAGCGCACCGTAGGCGACTCCCCTTTTGCGCCGCGGGTGTACATGCTAACTAATGACTGACAACTGAACGGGTGCGGCCATGGTTGCCGCAGGGCTTCGGTGCCGATGGGGTCGTCGGCACAACCTCTCCGAGGAGTCGATGTCCCATACCGATCACACAAGTCCTCCGCCCGAGACCTGGGCGCCCGCTCGACGCGCAGCGCAGGCGATCACGTCGCCGATCCAGAGCGTGCTCGCGATCGAGGCGGCCAGTGGCATCGCGCTCCTCGCGGCGACCGTGTTCTCGCTCCTGTGGGCCAACGTCTCGCCGGAGACCTACGCATCGGTCTGGCATACGCCGATCGGCGCACGCGTCGGCTCGTGGTCGTTCGAACGACCGTTCCACTTCTGGGTCAACGACGGGCTGATGACCATCTTCTTCTTCGTCGTCGGCCTCGAGATCCGGCGCGAGATCTTCGAAGGCGAGCTCGCCACCCTGCGCAAAGCAGCGTTGCCGCTCGCAGCAGCGCTCGGCGGCATGCTCGCGCCCGCGGTGATCTTCGTACTCCTCAACATCGGCCGAGTCGGCGCGCCCGGTTGGGCAATCCCGATGGCGACGGACATCGCGTTCGCGGTCGGCGTGCTTACCCTGCTCGGCTCCCGGGTCGTGCATGGTCAGCGCGTCCTCCTGCTGGCGCTCGCGGTGATCGACGACATCGGCTCGATCGTCGTCATCGCGCTGTTCTACAACTCGAGCGCTTCACTCACTGGTTTTCCGCTGATCGTCGGCGGACTCGCGACGACGTTCGTCATGCGTTCGGCAGGTGTGCGCTATCCACTGCTCTACCTGGTACCCGGCGCGCTCCTGTGGGCAGGCCTGCTCGCCACCGGGATTCATCCGACGATTGCGGGTGTCGCGCTCGGTCTGCTCACGCCCGTGCGGCCGTGGTTCGGCCCGTCGGGCTTCCGTGAAACGACACAAGCCCATCTCGAAGAGCTGCCGGTCGACGATCGCGAAGCGCTGCTCACGCGCCTCGATGCGATCAATCAAGCGCGCCGCGAAGCCGTGTCGCCGGTCGAGCGACTGATCCACGCGCTGCATCCGTGGGTCGCGTTCGGCGTGATGCCGCTGTTCGCGCTCGCGAATGCCGGCGTTCCGCTCGGCGGTGCGCGCTTCACCGGCGACTATCTATGGCTGTTCGCCGGGATCGTGATCGGCCTCGTCATCGGCAAGCCGGTCGGCATCGCGTCTGCCGCGCTCGGCGCGAACCGCCTTGGCGTTGCGACACGGTCCGCCGACGTCACACGCCGCGGCATCGTCCTCGTCGGGCTCGTCGGTGGCATCGGTTTCACGATGTCGCTGTTCATCGCCCAGCTCGCGTTCGAGCCCGGACCGCTGCTCGACACCGCGAAGCTCGCGATTCTCGCAGGCTCGGCGACCGCCATTATCGTGGGGCTCGGGTTTGGCGTACTCGCCGCGCGCCCGAGGAAGTCAGCGCCACCCGCTAGCGTTTGAACAGCTTGGACCACACGCTCTCGGTCTTGGCCGGCGCGGGTTGCTCGCGGCAGCGACAGCGCTCCGCTACCGGAACGTCACCGAGCACGCTCTCGATATGCCGGCCACACCCTGCATAGCTGGGTTTCTTGCACGTTCCACATTCGATTCGTCTGCACATATCGGGTGAGAGCCTCGGGCTCGCGAAAGGATTCGCACGTTCAGCGGATCATGTCGAGGATCGCGGTGCGAACTGCAGCCCGCACCGGCTCCGGCACCGCGCCACCGGGCAGGCTCTTGCACAGCGAAACCGTACGTTTGAGCGCGTCGCAGGCGCCCACGCACCGCGAGCACGAAGCCAGATGCGCTTCGATCTGCGTGCACGCTGCCTGGTCGATTTCTGCAGCGGCATACGCGGACAGCTGATTCGTCAGCTCCGCGCACGGCTCGTCGCTGCTCTCGATCACGCCGACGAGGCGCTCGCGCAGCGCCATCCGCGCACGATGCAGTCGGCTCTTGAGTGCGCCCACTTCGATGCCGACGATCGCCGCTGCCTCCTGAGCGCTCAAGCCCTCGACGTCTCGCAACAGGATGACCTCGCGCTGCTCGACCGGGAGCGCAGCGATCGCGCCGGCAAGAGCGAGCCCGATCTGACGCGCGTGCAACTGGGCATCGGGTGGCGCCGCAGGATCCGCAACGTCCGCGTCGAGCGCGTGCGGCACGTGGGGACGCCGTCGCTCCTTGATGCAGAAGCTGCGCGCGATCTGAAACAGCCACGTCGAGAGTGACGCATCACCGCGAAATCCGGAGAGCCCCCGGAACGCCGCCAACATCGTTTCTTGGAGAACCTCGCGCGCGCTCTCTTCGTCGCCGCACATGCGCAAGCCAAACCGATAGATCGACGGCTCGTAGCGGGCAAGTAGCTCGTCGATCGCGCGTCGATCGCCGGCTCGCGCGGCGGCGATCAGCTCGGCGGTATTGCTCTCCACA
Source organism: Kofleriaceae bacterium (assembly GCA_036274355.1). Classification (GTDB taxonomy): domain Bacteria; phylum Myxococcota_A; class Polyangia; order Haliangiales; family Haliangiaceae; genus JABFXX01. Next base: position 12,395 of record DASUFX010000482.1, read on the forward strand.
CCGAATCGATAGCACGCCCGAATCCTTTTCGCGGCAGCTGGCTCTGACGGACGTGGTCGTCCTCGGTCTCCTCCTGTCGCTCGCGATCGGGCTTTCCCTCGGCCTGCTCGGTGGAGGCGGCTCACTCCTCACGCTGCCCGTCTTGCACTACGTGTTTAACGTCAGCGCGCACGAGGCGGTCGCGATGTCGCTCGTCGTAGTAGCGGTGACGAGTCTCGTCGCGCTCGCGATGCACGCCCGCGCTGGTTCCGTGCGGTGGGCTACCGGCATCACGTTCGGCGCTGCATCGATGGCAGCCGCATTTGGCGGTGCGCGCATCGGCAGCACGCTGCCAGATTCGATCGTGCTCGCGGCCTTCGCGATCACGATGCTGATCGCGGGCACCGCGATGGTGCTCCGCCGCGCACCCGAGCCGCTAGGCACGACCGGCTCGAGCATCACGCTGCGCGCGACGATGATCGGGCTGGGCGTCGGCCTCCTCACCGGCGTGCTCGGCGCCGGCGGTGGCTTCATCGTCGTCCCGACGTTGATGATCGGCTGCGGCCTGGCGTTGCGCGAAGCGGTGGCGACGTCCGTGCTCGTGATCGCGATGAATTCGCTCGCTGCACTCGCCGCTCACGCCACCGAAACGACGCTCGACATGCCGCTCGTCGCCACGGTCACGAGTGTTGCGGCGGTGGGCAGCCTCCTCGGTATCGTGCTCGGGTACCGACTGTCCACGAAACATCTCCAGCGCGGGTTCGGCTGGTTCGTCATCACCATCGGTTTGGTGATGCTCGTGCGTGGCTGAGCCGCGCGTACAGTCTAGTCGCGGTCAGCGAGGATCTTGAGCGCGATGTTGCCCTTCGAGTCGGGCGGCGCCGACCACGTGATGCCCTGCGGAGCACCGGCGCGCTTCAGGCGATCGATGACGTTGTCGCCCTTGAGCTCGGTCAGCACCTTCATCGACTCTGTGTACTGCTGCCACACGAAGCGCGCGCCTTCGAGCTGCGCCTTGGTGGCTGCGTCGTTCGGATTCATCGCGAGCTGCGCCTCGAGCGCGCGCAGGCGATCGACGTACGCCTTCTCCATGCCGAGCTCGATCTGGAGCTCGTTGACGAACACGGTGTTGAACACCTTCGCGGCGGGCAGCGGCTGCGCGAACGAGCGCTCGGCCTCGGGGATCGAGAGCCACTCCTCGTGGGTCAGCATCTCGGTCATGTCGGTCGTGTCGATCATGAAGTTCGAGAACGCGCGGCTCGAGCCCGGCACGTAGAGCGTACGCGCCTGATCGAACCACAGCTGACGCGCGGCGATGCCGGCGGTCTCGATTTGCCGCTCGCCGGTCGTGAGTGTCATCTTCTCGAGGTAGTTGCCAAGGCGCGTCCAGCCCGCGTCGTCGAGCGCGACGAAGTCATCGAACGCGTCGTTGTTCGCAGCCTTCTGCGCGGCACCGTACGTATTGAACTGCGCGATCGCGTTCGCGCGGTTCGTGGCAGTCGACAAGCTGCGATACGAATTCAGGAACGGATCCCACGCGGTCTTGCGCGCGAGCGTCGACTCCTGGCTGATTCGCCACAGGCGGAACATGTCGGTGAAGCTGTCGAAGCTCTCGTCCGCCGCGTTCGTGATCGCGCGATCGGTGTCGTCGAGCGCAGTCGCGAACTCGTGATAGAGCGCATTGATCGCCTCGGCGGTCTTCTTGTTGGCTTCGAGATCGGTCGCGTTGCCCGGCTGCGCCCAGTTGTCGGGGAGGCGCAACGCCGTCACGGTCGTACCGAGGCGCTGTGCGATCAGCGATTTGTCGAGGATGCCCCGGCCCATCGCTTCCATCGCGTCGACTGCAGCGCGATTCGCGGCCGGGATGATGCCGGCTGCCTGCGCGCGATCGACCACCGCGAGCGCGGCGTTGATGCGCGTTGTCGCATTCTGAAACACGCCGCGAACGTTCGTGAGGTTCGCTTCGTTCATGTGATAGCGGCTGCGCGTCGAGCGCAGATGTACCGCGGGCTCGAGGAGCAGCACGCCCGTATGCGATCCGATGTCGAGCAGCACGTTCTTCATCTTGAGCTGCTCGTACACGCCACGGATCGGCGTCGCCGGCGCGTCACTGCCGCTCCACGCGACCTTGCCGCGGCGAACGTCATCGTCGAGCTTCGGGATGAAGCTCGTGCCGTTGTCGTTGCGGATGTCGACCTTGCTGTTGACCTTGTTGCCATCAGCGTCGACCTCGGTGCCGAACTTCGCAGCGATCAGGATGCGGCGAACCGTCGTCGGGTCGTCCCACCGTGCGCGGCCGCGCAGCTCGATGCCGTTGCCGAGCAGCGAGTAGCCGTGCGTGTCGTAATACGTGTCGTCCATGAGGTCGGTGCCGAGCGAGATCTCGAGCTCGCCCTCGTCGTTTGGCTCGTAGCGACCGGGCTCGATCGTCAGCGACACGTACGGCAGCAGCTCGCGCGCGGCCTGCGCGTCCGACGTCCACGGCATCTCGTCGAGGGCGTAGCCATACGTGAACGCCTCCATCACGCGCGCCTTGCGCATGCGCTCGTACAGCGTGCGGCCGGTGCTGTTCTTCTGCAGCAACAGCTCGCGCAGCTTCTGGCCCGTCATACCTTTGACGCCGAGCACGACTTCGACTTCCTCGTTGTCGCGTGCCCAGCCGCCGCTCTGGCCCGTGAACGTCGTGCTGTCGATGAACGGCCGCGTCGTCAGATCGTTTTCGCAGCGCGGTAGCACCGCGTACACGAGCTTGCCGAGTGCGAGGTTGCCGACGTAGTCGACTCCGTCGAGCTCGTTCAAGTCGTCGAAGATGTCGTCGTCACCCGTGCCCGCATCACCATCCGGTCCGACGCGGTGCTTGACGATCGCGCGCGCGGCATTGTCGGCCACGCCCACCGACTCGAGCTTGTCCGCCGTCGACGTCGACTCGTTGACGAGCTTGAGCACCTCGGCGAGCTGGCAGGCCGAGTACTGGCCGTCCTCTTTCGCTCCTGCGCCACCGAACGAGTCGTCCTTGGCGTCTCCTGCACCGTCCATGCAACCAACTGTGAGCACTAGAATTGCGAGCCTGCGCATGCCCACTCGCTCTACAAGCAACGTGCCTCTCGCAGGTCACGTGACAAAGCCGGCTTACGTTCTTTGCAGGCTCGTCGCGTAGCCGGTTGGCTGGCGTGTCGCGTAGCCGTCGTTCGTCACATTTCGGCGGCTTGTTTGCGGCGCGCTTGTTGCTGAGCCGTCACGGCCATGCGACGAGCGGCATTCCTGGTAGCCACGCTGAGCGCATGCGCGAGCGCGGAGTCGATGCCGATCGATCCGTTCCTCGACTCGAGCAAAGGTGATGGTCACCCTGCCCGCCTCGAAGAGCTCGATCATTCGAAGCTCGACATGGACGAGCCGTCCGATCTCGTGCAGGTCGACGGCAAGCTCTACTCGGTCAGCGATCGGCACTCGAAGATTTATCGGGTCAAGCCCAACGGCGACGCCGACGTGCACATGAATGTCGACGGCACCGACCTCGAAGCGATCGGTTTCGACCCCGACCGCGGCGAGTTCCTGATCGCGGACGAGACCAAGTCGAAGATCTGGACGATCGATGCCGCCGGCGATCGCCACGACGCGATCGAGCTCGACAACGCTGACGACGGCAACAGCGGCATCGAAGGCATCGTGGTCGCCGGCAACGGCCACCTCTATGCGGTCAAGGAGAAGGATCCGGCCCGCATCTACGAGCTCGACGCGGACGGCACGCTGCTCGCCAGCAAGAAGATCGAGCTCGCGGACGATCTCTCCGCGATCACCTACAACGCCGACGACGACCATCTCTACGTCCTCTCGGATGAGGATCGCTCGCTGTTCCGCCTCGACAAGCACTGGAATGCCGACCGGGCATGGAAGCTGCCGGTCGATCATCCCGAAGGCGTCGCCTTCGACGGCACGACGCTCTACGTCGTCAGCGATGGCGACCACCGCATCTATACATTCGAGCTCGTCGACTAGCAGGCCGGATCATGGATGCGCGTCGAACCACGCGGTGATCGCGGGTACGGCGGGTGCGATCCATTCGTGACCTGCGGCGGCGTCGATCACGGTATCGACGACATGGCCCTGCTGCGCGAGCTCGTCGCGATATGCGAGCATCTGCGTGACGGGTACGATCGGATCCTGCGCACCGTGCAGGAACAATGTCGGTGGGTGATCGACCGGCAGGTTCAGCGGAAGAAGGCAGGTCACGCCGCATGTCGCGTACGACGCCGAGTGCACGGCGAGCGCGCGAAACACGCCGGGATAACTCACGGCCATCCGGCTCGTCATGTAGCCGCCACTCGAGATGCCCGTTGCATACAGACGCGTGGTGTCCAGCGGACCGAGCGTGCCATTGCCAATTCCAGCGATGATCGCGAGGAGAAAGGCGTGGTCCGACGTTGCCGTCCAGTTGAGCGAGTACGGCGGCACGTTGGTCTGCCACGCGATATCGACGAGCGGCTCGGGCGCGATCACCGCGTAACCGCCGTCGAGCAACGCGCGAATCGTCCGCACGAGCTGGAACTGACCGAACGTCGCGTCGCGCGTCGAGTGAAACGCTTCCTCGGCAGAGTGGAACGAGCCCTGGAAGAAGAAGACCACCGGCCAGCCATTCGGCGGCGGTGTTCCCAGCGGGGTCTGATAGCGAACACTGCGCATCACGACGAGCGCCTGAAATGACGCGGTCTCGTAGGGGCACGACAGCTCGTTTGCTGTTTCGGTGCAGCGCGATGCGACGGCAGCATCGAACGCAGGCGACGTCGCATCGACGCTGGACGGTGCAGCGTCGGGCGCGCTCGACGGCGTCGTGGACGCGCACGCGACTGCGAGCATCGCGATCACAGGGCAGACGATTTTCGATCGTTGCATACGAATCCCCTCCCGTTCGTGCGGCACGACGGCCGCGATGGATCAGCTCAGCTCCGCCACGACCAGTGCTCCCTCCGCATAACGTGCTCGCAATACCTTCTTGTCGAACTTGCCGACGCTCGTCTTCGGCACTTCCGCGACAAACGACCAGCGCTCCGGTAGCCACCAGCGCGCGACACGCTCGGCGAGAAAATCGCGCAGCGCCTCGGCCAGCACGGTCGAGCCGGGCTTGCGCACGACGCACGCGAGCGGCCGCTCCGACCACCGGGAGTCGGGCACCGCGATCACCGCGCACTCGACCACGTCGGGGTGCGCTGCGAGCGCATTCTCGAGCTCGACCGACGAGATCCACTCGCCACCCGACTTGATGACGTCCTTCGCGCGGTCGGTGATCTGAAGATAGCCCTCGGGATCGAGCGAACCGATGTCGCCGGTGCGGAGCCAGCCGTCATCGAACTTCTCCGGCGCGGGATCGCGATAGTAGGACGCCGTGATCCACGGGCCGCGGACCTCGATCTCGCCGACCTGCGTGCCATCGGCCGGTAGCTCGCAACCGTTGTCGTCGACAATGCGCGCCTCGACACCGGAGAGAATGCGACCCGTCCGCATGCGGTACGTCATCTCGCGCTCGGGCGGTGTGCCCGTCGGTGGAATCGCCAGCGCGGCGATCGGGCTCGTCTCGGTCATGCCCCACGCCTGAATGATCCGGCGGCCAAACCGTCGATCGAACGCTTCCATCAGACTACGCGGCACCGCGGCACCGCCGCAGACAATCCGCTCGAGCGACGACAGATCCATGTCGACGCGATCGGCGCATGCGAGGAGCGAGCTCCAGATCGTCGGCACGGCCGCAGCGAACGTGGGACGCTCGCTCGCGATGATCTGTGCGAGCGCGTCCGGTTGCATGAACCGGTTCGGCATCACGAGGTCGCTGCCGGCAAACCAGCCCGCGTATGGCAAGCCCCAGGCGTTCGCGTGAAACATCGGCACGATCGGCAGGATGCGGTCGCGCTCGCCAATCCCTAGCGAGTTCGTCGTGCACGCGGCGAGCGAGTGCAGATACGTGGACCGGTGGCTGTAGACGACTCCCTTCGGGTGGCCGGTCGTGCCGCTCGTGTAACACATCGCCGCGGCAGCTCGTTCGTCGAGCGTGGGCCACGCGAAGCCGCCGCGCTCCGCCACAAGTAGCTCGTCGTAGCGCAACGCGCTCGGGATGGCGGATGCATCGCCGCGGCCGATCACGATGATGTGCTTCACCGTCCGCAGCTGCGGTACGAGTGGCGCCAAGACCGGCACGAGCGAGTCGTCGACCAAGATGATCGCATCCTCGGCGTGATCGATGATGTATGCGACCTGCTCCGGGAACAGGCGGATGTTGAGCGTGTGCAGCACCGCTCCCATCGCAGGCACCGCGAGATACGCCTCGAGATGCTCCTGTGTGTTCCACGCAAAGGTGGCGACGCGATCACCACGCTCGATGCCGAGCCGAGCAAGCGCACATGCCAGCTGCTCGGCGCGCTTCGCGACCTCCGCGAACGTCGCGCGTCGAAACTCGCCGTCACCTTCGTAGGTGACGACCTCGCTATCGCCATACACCGCCCGCCCATGCTGAAAGATCGCGGACAGCGTGAGCGGGGTATCCTGCATTGTTCCGAGCACGAACGAACGTTCACTCATTGTATGTAAAGCTGTCAAGAGATGATTCATGCGTTGACCATTGGCCGGATCTGTGCGACATAGCGAATGTAACGAGTGTTCACTCACCCGCTGTTTCGAGGCGAACCTTGACCCAACTTGCCCACGTCTCCGCTGCCCGCGTCCCTGCCGCTGAAGCGAAGCTGCCCCAGCTCGGGAAGACCGGCACCTACCGGCGCATTCTCGAAGAAGCGCTGATGTTGTTCGCGCAGACGGGTTATCACGGCACGTCGGTACGCGACATCGCGTCTGCGGTCGGCATCCAGATCGCGGCGCTGTACGTGCACTTTCCTTCGAAAGGCCACGTGCTCGCGGAGCTGTGCCGCATCGGTCACGAGGAACACCAGCGTGCGCTGCGCACGGCGTTGCTCGACGCCGGCTCGAGCCCGGCCGATCAGCTGGCTGCACTCGTGCGCGCGCACGTTCGGCTTCACGCGGAGTACGCGATGCTCGCGACCGTCGCGAACTACGAGCTGCACGCCCTGCCGGACGAGCTCGCCGGCGCAACCATGGCGCTGCGTCGCCAGTCAGAGGCGCTGCTGATCGAGGTCTGCGAGCGCGGCGAGGCCCAAAAGAAATTCACGACGCCTGACGTGGTGATCACGGCCGCGGCGATCGGCGCAATGGGCATGCGAGTTGCCCAGTGGTATCGAGCCGACTTGGGCAAAACGATCGACGAGATTGCGAACGTGCACGCCGAGCTCGCTCTGCGCATGTTCGGCGCGCGCTGAGCTGGCGCAGAAAGGTACCGATGCCGATCGCCGAGCTTCCGAACCTGTGCATGAGCTACCAAGAGGCGGGTAGCGGTGAGCCGATCGTGCTCCTCCATGGCCTCGGCTCGTGCGCGCATGACTGGGAGGAGCAGATTGAAGCGTTTGCGTCGAGCTATCGGGTGATCGCGCCCGATTTGCGCGGTCACGGCGACACCGACAAGCTGACGCGCTCGACGATCGCCGCGATGGCCGAGGACGTCGTGCAGCTGCTTGCCGAGCTCGGCATCCAGTCCGTGCATGTCGTCGGCATGTCGATGGGCGGCATGATCGCGTTCCAGCTCGCGCTCGATGCGCCACAGCTCGTGAAGAGCCTCGTGATCGTCAATAGCGGCCCCGATGCCGTGCCGCGCACGCTGCGCCACCGCTTCGCGATCTTCACGCGATTTGCGTTGCTTCGCGTCGTCGGCCTGCCGCGACTCACTCGCGTGATCGCGAACAAGCTGTTTCCTGCTTCTGGCCAAGAGATGCTGCGTCGGCGTTTTGTCGAACGCGCATCGACCAATGATCCGACGGCATACAAAGCGGCTCTCGACGCGATCGTGAGCTGGAGCGTCGCGGATCGGCTGTCGTCGGTCGTCGCGCCCACGCTCGTCATCTCCGCCGATCAGGACTACACGCCGGTCTCGTTCAAGGCGGACTACGTCGCGAAGCTGCCCAACGCGCGGCTCGTCGTGATCCCGGATTCGCGCCACGCGACACCGATGGATCAACCTGCTCGTTTCAACGCGACCGTGCTCGAGTTCCTCGCCGGCCGCGAGCACCGCATCAACGCAGTCGCCGGCTGATCGAGAGCCGGCGGCATCGGGTTCTCGCGCGAATCCGCGCGGTTTGCCCACGTCGCCCCTCCGCGCCCATGTTTTCCGCGAGCTGCGCTCAGGGCGCGTCGCGCGCGTTGTGACGATCTTCTAGTTGCGATCGCCGCAAAGATCGTGATAGCGGTCCGGACATGAACGAACGATCGTTCACATAAGGATCGCCATGAAAACCGCAAGTTTGGTGGTTGGTGCTGTTTGTTTCTCCGTGCCTCTTTGGGCGCAACCGCAGCCTTCGCCGCAGGCCACGGGCCAACCGAGCCCGGGCCAGACGGCACCGGCACCGCCGGCGGATCAGCCCTCCACTCCTGGGGCGGATCCGTCGGCGGATTCGCCACCGCCCACCGCACCACCGGCTGACTCGCCCGCGGCTTCTCCGCCCGCAAGCTCGCCAACGAACAACGAGCTCGCGCGCATCCGCGGCGTGATCCGCAGCGGCGATCACAACGAGCCCGTACCCGGCGCGACGATCATGCTCAGCGGCACGACCAACGCGGCGATCAGCGAGTCGGACGGCAGCTACCTCATCGAAGGCGTCGTGCCTGCGTCGTACACGCTCGAGATTTCCGCACCCGGCTATGCCGACACGACGATCGCCGCCAAGGTCGAGCCGGCCAAGACGGCTGTCGTCGACGTCAACATCGGCGAGATGAACGCCGGCGAGGTCATCGTCGTCACCGGCTCGCGCTCGCCGGAAAAGCTGCTCGATTCTCCGGCGACCATCGAGTATGTGTCGACGAACGACATCCGGCGTGCGACCGGTGCGTCGTACTTGTCAGCGCTCTCGAAGGTAAAAGGAGTCGATTACGCCGACGCCGGGCTCGGCGACCAGCGGATCTCGATGCGCGGGTTCACGACGCAGTTCAACTCGCGCCTGCTTCAGATGATCGACGGACGCATCGCGCAGATGCCTGGCACCGGATTGCCGCAAGGCAACTCGCTGCCGACAACGTCGCTCGACATGAAGTCGATCGAGGTCATCGTCGGGCCGGCGTCGGCGCTTTACGGGCCGAACGCGCACACCGGCGTGATCAACGTGATCACGAAGACGCCGTGGGACGAATCCGGTGCGACGGTCGCAGTCCGCGGCGGTTCGCAGAACTTGATCGATCTCGGCGCGCGCATCGCCGGCACCGTCAAAGACGACTTCGGCTGGAAGCTGAACGGTCAGTTCATGCGCGCGGAGGACTTCGCGCCCGACGTGATGCGGCCCGAGCACTACTACAACACGCCGTTCTTCGAGCGTGACCTGGTCGGCGGTAGCTACGACGTCAAGGGCGGCAAGCTCGACGGGACGCTCTACTACAAGCTGCCCGACGACTGGATCGTCAAGAGCACCTACGGCTGGTCGTACGGCGATGGCTTCGCGATCACGAACAACGGCCGCAATCACCTGCGCGGCGTGCAGACGCAGGTGCAGAACATCCAGCTCAGTGGCAAGCACCTCTACGCGCAGGTGACGCGCACGGCGTCCAGCATTGGCAATGCGTATCCGATCGACGGCCTCGCTCGCGCGGTTGCTGCGATGGGCGCGACCACGCTGCCGTCACCCGACGTCCTCGAGCAGATGCGCACCGCGCTCAAGCTCGTCGACGACAGTCAGCTCTACGATGCCGAAGCGCAATATCGCGCGACGGTTGCCGGTGTCGAAGCAACCACCGGCGTGCAAGGCCGCGTCTACCTGCCCGACTCCGGCGGCACCTACCTCGCGGACGCGAACGGCGAGAACATCAACGCGACGGAAATCGGCGGCTACGGCCAGGCCTCGTACAAGCTGCTCGACGACCGCCTGCGCCTCGTCGGTGCGCTGCGCGTCGATCATCACTCGGACTACGGTACGCAGCTCAGTCCGAAGGCTGCGGTCGTCGTCAAGGTTGCCGAGAACCACAACCTGCGCGCGGGCTACAACCACGCGCTCAAGAGTCCGACGATCCTCGAGAGCAACCTGCTCATCCAGAACATGTTCCGCGGCAACAAGACCGGCTACGTGATCAAGGACGACACCGGCACGATCGTCGACACGCTGGCGCCGCTGTCACCCGAGCGCGTCAACAGCTTCGAAGTCGGTTACAAGGGCATCGTCGACGATCGCCTGTTCATCGACGCTGTCGCCTACGACTCCTACTACCGGAACTTCATCAGCCCGCTGACCGCGACCGCGAACCCGGCGATGAACACGTTCGCGTATTTCCCAGACGGCACGCTCGTCGGCGACGGAACACCGACCGCCGGCGCGCTCTACACGTATCGCAACTTCGGCGCCGCGCACGTGCGCGGTACCGACGTCGGTGTGAGCTGGCGGCCAGTCGACACCCTCGATCTCTCGTCGAGCGTATCCGCGATCGACCTCGTCGACTTCACGCAGTCAAACCCGAGCGTCGCGCCACTCCTGCTCAACGTGCCCGCACTCAAGCTCAAGGGCTCGGCCACGATCTCCAACCTCGGCATGGCCAACTACTTCGTGAACCTCTCCGGGCGCTGGCAATCGGCCTACAAGTTCGAGTCAGGCTACTGGAGCAGCTCGCGCTTCTACGCCGACAACGACGGCAAGCTGCCTGCGCGCTTCGTCGCCGACATCGCCGCCGGCTACACGTTCCCGAAGCAGAACCTCAAGCTCACCGCGACGGTCGCGAACGTCTTCGACGATCACAACGTCGATCTGCTCGGGTCGCCGATTCCGGGCCGACTCGCATTCGTTCAGGTCGAGTACGCGTACCAGGGCCTTACGTTCTAGCGCACGGCGTCGGTAGACTCCGCGCATGCCGACGACCTCCCTCGAACGTTCCGGTGGCATTGCCACGCTCTGGCTCGATCGCGCCGACAAGCGCAACGCGATGGACGCGGATCTAATGAAGGGGCTCGCAGCTGCCTTCGACGAGATCGGCGGCGATCGCTCCGTTCGCGTCGTCGTGCTGCGCGGCCGCGGCAACGTGTTCTCGAGCGGCATCGATCACACGCTGCTGACGCAGGTGTTCGGCGCGACGCAGTCCTCGCCGTTCCTGCACCTGCATCATCAGCTGCAAGACACGTTTCACCGCATGAGCCGCTTGCACCAGCCGGTGATCGCGGCGATGCACGGTGTCTGCGTCGGCATGGCGCTCGAGCTCGCGCTTGCAGCAGACATTCGCATCGCGAGCGAAGACTGCGTGATGGGTTTGCCGGAGATCGCGTTCGGCATCGTGCCCGACGTCGGCGGCACGACGCGATTGGTGCGCGCCGTCGGCGAACCCCGCGCGCGCGAGCTGATCTTGACGGGCCGACTCGTGAAGGCGGCAACAGCGGAGCGCTACGGCCTCGTGCACGAGATCACCGGCAATGGCGATGTGCTCGCCCAGCGCGCGATGGTAGTCGCCGAGCAACTCTCCGCGCACTCGGGCACCGCACTCGGGCTGGCGAAGACGCTGTGCTCGGCATCGGCAGATGCGGATGCGGCGACGAGCTTCCGGCTCGAGGGCGTGGTGCAGCAGACCCTGCTCGCGCAGCCAGATCTGATGACCCGGTTCCCGGCGGCGCTCGCCTTCATCAAGGCCCAGCTCGCGAATCCGGGCTGAAAATTTGCCTCTCAGACCGATGTGATACGGGATGGGACTGATGGCCCTGGAAGTCCTACGCGACGTGTTCGGCTACGACGCCTTTCGCGGGGGCCAGCGCGAGGCGGTCGAGGCGGTGCTCGGCGGGCGCGACGCGCTCGTGCTGCTACCGACTGGTGCCGGCAAGTCGCTCTGCTATCAGGTACCCGCGATCGTCCGCGCGCGGCGCGGTGAGGGCACGACAATCGTGATCTCGCCGCTGATCGCGCTCATGAACGACCAGGTGCGCGCGCTGACCGCGAAGGGCGTGGCGGCGGCGGCGCTGCACAGTCAGTGCGATGACGCCGAACGGCTCGAGACGATCGCGCGGCTGACGCGCGGCGAGCTCGCGCTCCTCTATATCTCGCCCGAGCGCGCGGTGCTCGACGGCTTCAAGCGGCTACTCGGCCGCGCGCACATTGCGATGGTCGCGATCGACGAGGCGCACTGCGTGAGTCAGTGGGGTCACGACTTCCGACCGGAGTACATGCGCCTCGCCGAGCTGCGTGCGGTGGCCAGTTCGACGATGGCGACCGCGCCGATGATCGCGCTCACCGCGACCGCGACACCGCGCGTGATGGACGAAATCGCGACCGCGCTCGAGCTGCGCATGCCGACGATCGCGCGCGGCGATTTTCGGCGGCCGAACCTCGCGTTCGAAGTCATCGCAGCGGGCGGCGACGACGCGCGCATCGCGGCAACGATCGATGCACTGGAGCGCGCGGGCATGCGTGGGCGCAGTGGCGCCGGTCGCGCGATCGTCTACTGCAGCACGCGCAAGAAGGCCGAAGATGTCGCGGCGAAGCTGAAGCAAGCCGGGTTCGCGGCGGGCCACTACCACGCCGGGCGCACTGCGCTGGCGCGAGAACGCGCGCAATCGGGATTCTCGCTCGGCCGCATGCGCGTGCTCGTCGCGACGAACGCGTTCGGGATGGGCATCGACTATCCCGACGTCCGCGTCATCGTGCACTTTCAAGCACCGGGCAGCCTCGAGGCCTACT
>DASUFX010000483.1:0-9111 GCA_036274355.1 Kofleriaceae bacterium
CGAGAACGACGCCGGGATCGTGACGTTCTCGAGCACGCTCAGGTGATCGAGCAGGTTGAACGCCTGGAACACGAAACCGATCGATTCGTTGCGCATCTTCGCGCGCACCGCATCGTTCGCCTTCAGCGTGTCGATGCCGAGGACTTCGACCTCGCCTGCGTCGGGCTGATCGAGGCCACCGATGATGTTCAAGAGCGTCGACTTGCCCGAGCCCGACTGACCGACGAGCGCGATCAGCTCACCCTTCTCGATGTCGAAGCTGACGCCACGCAATACGTGGGTCTTGCCCGCGCCTTCACCGTAGCTCTTGGTGACGTCGCGCAAACGAACGACAGGAGCGTCTGCCACGGCCGGACCCTAGCACATCCCCAAGCGTTACCGCCGGTTGCCCTGCGCTTGGATGACGAGCGTTGGCCCGTCGAGCAGCGCGTTCAGGTGAATGTCTGCCCAGCTCTGGAGCTGCACTGCGAGCCGCTTTGGATTGGGTAGCTCGGCCTGGGCGAAGAGCCACGTCCACACGTCGGTCGACAGCCCAGGCGGCAGCAGATCGATCGAGAACACCACATCGCGCGGATTCGCAGCGCCGGGTCCCGTGGCAGCGCGCTCGAGCATGCCGTCGCCCATCGCGGCGAGGAACACGCGATCGTCGAGGACGTAGTCAGCGGTCGCGACGAACGGTACCGACAGGTGCTTGCCCTTGTACGCACCGTACTGGCGCGAGCGTTCGAACTTGCTGCGCATCGGGATCTGGCTCAGCTGCTGCTCGAAGAACCGAGGGTGCGTGAGGTCGAGCGCGATCGCGCCCGTGCCCGAGTTGTCATCGGGATCGAGCGTGTGCGCGAAGGCGCGGACCGAGCGCACACCGAATTGGTCGATGACGCTGGCGAGATTCGGTCCACCGTTCATGCACGGCTGCACCCAGTTCGCGGCCGTCTTCAAGTCGAGGTTCCACTGCGCGTTGATCGGCGCGCGCGCCGCAGCGCCGTTCCAGCCAGGCGGCGGCATGAGCGTATTGCTCGCGATCGTCTGCGCCGAGCCGCCGACGTCGACGGCGAGCTTGCCGCCGACCCAATGGCCTTCCGCTTCGAGCGCGATGCCGATGCCGTTGACCGGCTCGAACTGACGCGCGCATGCGGCGAAGTCGGGGATCCGCGCCGCGAGCTTTCCGGTGAACGCGCGCAGATCGAAGACGCCGATCAGGTTCCCGGCTTTCGTCGCGAGCTTCTGCGCTGCATCCCACTTCGCGCCCCACGTCGCGGCGCCCGCTGCGGCGCCCTTGCTCGCAGCGAACCAGTTCGAGTTGTCGCCGTGTGGCGCGAACGTGGCATGTGCCCACAGCCAATCGCCGTCGAGCGCCCAGCTGATGCTGAGATCGCTGGCGACCTTCGCGGTGTTGACCTCGACACCGTCGATCGTCACCGCCTGGCTGACCATGCCGCGCTCGCGCTGCTTGCCGATGAACGCCTGCAGCGTGGCCGGATTGGACAGATGAAGGACCAGCGTCGGATCGATCTCCGCCGAGAACAGCGCAAAGCCACCGTCGAGATCGATGCCGATGCTCGACATCGCCTCCGCGTTCAATAGATCGACCTGGAGGAGCTGCGTCAGCTTGGCGGACACGTGCTCGGCATCGACGCCGGCCGGCATGCCGAACGTGTCGATGCCGTCGGCGAACGCACGTTGCGCGTCACGCAGGGTGCGTGCTGCGAACACATACGTCGGCGTACCTGGCACCCAGCGCGCCGCCGGGAATGCAGACGCGGTGGACGGCGGACCGGAAGGGCCGACCTGCCGCTTGCCACCGCACCCGGCGGCGACAATCAAAGCGATCACGAGGGCTCGCATCGCCGGCGATATTGTCACGCAACCGGCGTGAACGCCGGTCGAGACAAGCGCCAACGCGCCGGCAACGCGCGGCACGAAACCATGTATCCTGCGAGAAGCACATGAGCGGAGTTGGTGGACCCGGCGGAATCGGCGGCCCGAAGGGCCCCAGTGGCCCATCCGGCCTGGACGGTCCGGATGACGTCGGTGAGGTGGGCGACGTCGGCCACGTCGATGCTGCGCGCGCGACGAAGGCGGCCGGCGAGCTCGAGGCCATGGCGGCCGACATTGCCGCCGGCAAGCTCACCGCGAACGAGGCGATCGATCGGCTGGTCAGCGAGATCGCGGGCAGCGATCAGCTCGGCACCACGGAGCGCGCCGAGCTCAAAGAAATGCTGACCGACCTCGTTGCGAACGATCCGTATCTGCAGTCGCTCGTCGGCCGCGTCTAACCGGCCAAGCCGCCGTCCCCACCAAGACCGAGCGTCACGCTGCTGCGCCCGACGCTCGCGCGCCAGAGTTAACCGCCGAGACGCCGCGGGCGCCAAGATCGGAGATCGATCTGGATCGCGCTCTGCTCGCACGCACGCCGGCGCGAACACGACCTTTAGGCGCGGAGTGCTGTCGCCTGAACGCGCTCCGACCTAAGAGATCCTCTGGGCTTGGCGTGTGCGGCGCCTTGTATGTCGCAACCAACACAGTTGCTTGGCGGTTGCCTAATACGCCACGTCGCCGATGAAGATCGTGCCGCGCTTGCTGCCTGGCGGGCCGGCGAACTGGACTGGGAGGCTGCCCTTCGCGTCGACCCACAACAGCGAGAACGGGCGCGTCATCGGCTTTTGGTTCGCATCGAAGAACGTCGCGATGACCATGATGTTGCCGCCGCGCTTGCCCTCGTTGACGAGCGTGCCTTGCACGACGACCTTGTCCGCGTCGTCGACCTGGCGAATGCTGTCGACGTGCGCGGGCGGCGCGACGCCGAGCTTGGCGCCACGTACGTAGATCTTCGCAGCCTTCGCATCCGGGCGCGGCTTGCGCTGCCTGTCGACGAGCGCGAACGTGCGCAGCTCGCCCGCGGGAACCCACAGCGATTGCGCGCGCAGCTGGCCGACGCGATTGCCCGCTTCGTCGGTGAGCTCGCCGCCGAGCGTGACGTAAGCGCCCTGCTCGCTCGTGTTCTCCGCCTCGACGAGCACGAACGTCGCGAGGTCGGTGAACTTGCCATCACCGACGGTGTCGGTGCGCAGCCGCGCATCACTCGTCACGCGGATCTTGCTGGTGTCGAGCTGCTTGGTCTCGGTCTTTGCACACGAGACCAGCGCGACAGCGACCAGGACCAATGCGCGCACCACCCGCGCAGTCTAGCGCATCGCCACCGCGGCGCAGCGCGACGCGGCACAGATGCCTACGCAGCGCGACGTGGTCCAGTGCCTTCGTACATCCGCAGGAGATCGCGGACCTTCTGCGGCAGCTCGAGCTCGGTCGTATCGAAACCGGCGAGCGCGGTGGCAAGCGTCGTCACGCGCTCCTCTCCCGTCGCACGCTTGTCGATAATGACGCGGTACGCGCCTTTAACGCGGCACAGCCCGCCGCGCAGACCGGTCTGGATACCGCTCGTCTGCAGTGGCTCGTAGCTGACCCTGATGCCGAGTTGCTCGGCGCAGTTCTCGAGCACCTCGAGAATGACTTCTGACTTCATTGTCTGGGCCCCACACTACCAGCGTGGATCCAGCGCGCAACTCTTCTGACCCGCGTTGCTAAACGATCGGGATCACTACGCGAAATGCTGCTCCGCCCAGATCGGAGCGCTTCACGGAGATCACTCCGCGGTGCTGATCGACGATGTTACGCACGATCGGAAGACCGAGGCCGGTGCCCTTGCCGTCGGCTTTCGTCGTGAAAAATGGCTCGAAGATCTTGTCGCGATCGTGCTCGGGAACACCCGGCCCGGAGTCGGCGACTTCGATCGCGATCTCGCTCGGGCTCTCGACCTGCGCGCGCACGACGACTTTCCCGCCGTTCTCGACCGCGTGGACCGCGTTCGTGATCAGGTTGATCAGCACCTGCTCGAGCTGGCCGGCGACCGCCTGAACGACGGGCAGCTCGGGATCGACCTCGACACCCAGCGTGACGCCGCCGCGCTCCACGAGATGCTCGCAAATCGACACCGACTGGCGAACGACCGCGGCGAGATCGACACTCTCGGTCTCCTTGCCACTCGGGCGCGCGTACTGCACGAGGTCGCGCGAGAAGCGGAGGATGCGTTGTGCGCTCGCACCGATGCGGCGGAGCTTCTCGAGATCGGCCTGCTCGGTGCCCTGCGCCTCGAGCTTGCGCACGAGGTACTCGGCGTAGACCGTGATCGACGTCAGCGGGTTGTTGAGCTCGTGAACGACGCCGGCTGCGAGCTCGCCGAGTGTGGCGAGCCGTTCGGCGCGCACGATCTGCTGCTGGAGCATGTCGATCTTCGACTGGTCCTGGCCGATCGCGACCACGGCTTCGACCGGACCGCCTGGCTGGCCAGCGCGGCCGACCGGCGCGATGCTCCACACGCTGCGCACCGGCCCCCTGCGCGTCGGCAGCATCACCGTGAACGCGCCGTGGTGCTGGCCAGTCAGCGCTGCCGAGAATGCGGTCGTGAGCTGCTGACGCTGCTCGCCGGAGATGAAGTCGCGGACATCGCGGCCGAGCACTTCGTCGCGCGTCGTGCCGGTCAGCTCGAGCAGCGCTCGGTTGCACACCGTGATGCGCCAGGTGCGATCGATGCCGAGGATGAGCGCGTTCGCGCTGTCGAGCAGCCGCGCCTGGTAGTCGCGTAGACCGATCGCATCCTCTTGCAGCCGAATCGTGCGCAGCGCGAACGCGAAGCCCTGCGCGATCGACATCACCGCTTGTTGATCGGCGTCGCGTGCTTCGTCTCCCGGCGGGTAGCCGATGTCGAGCACGCCGTACAGCTCACCGCCGGCAGCGAGCGGCACCGCGAAGCCGGTCGCCATGCCCTGGAACGGCGAATCCCAGCGCTCGCGGACGACCACGCGCGCACTCGCGGCGACGGCGCTCTTGAGCCGCGCGCGATTGAGCGCTTCTTGCGTGATCGTCACACCTTCGGTCGTCACCGACTCGCGCAGCGTCGCACTGCGCACGTACGCGCGCGCCGGGTCCCGCGTGCGGACATCGAGCACGCGCACCGCGAGCGCACGGCCCGGGAACAGCTCGCCGAGCACGCCGAGCACGCGCTCGACGACGACGGTCTCGCTCTGCGCGAATGGAAGCTCGGCGGCCAGCTCGCGGAGTGCGGCGAGCTGCGCGGCTTCGCTCGGCGGCGTGAGCATCAGCGCTTCACTCCCTGGCGATCGGCCAGCTCGGTGAGATCGCCGAGCGACGGCATGTTGGCGTCCGACTCGCGGACCGGCGCGACGGCCGTGAACTCGCCCGTCTTGGACTCCTCGGCTTCGACCGTCTCGATCGGAATAGCGTCGGCACTATCGGCGGCAGCGCGGTCCAAATCCAACATCTTTGCGGATCCCACGTAGTCGGTCGTTTCGTATTTGGTGATCTTTCCGATCTTCTTGACGATGCCAGCCATGCGCTCGGCTTCAGACAAGATGATACCCACAGCGCGGAGGTGTGCGGCCTCTTTCTCGCTCTGACGTTGGATCAATTGTGCGTACCCGATGATCGAGGTCAGCGGTTGATTGAGCTCGTGCGCAGCGGCGCCGGCCAGCTCGGCGACGAGCGCTTGTTTCTCCGAGTTCTGTAGCTTTTGCTGTGCGTCGAGGAGGCGCTGCTCCATGCGGATGCGCTCGCGCAAGTCGGTGAGGATGCCGACGGTGGCGACCTCGCGTTCGCCTTCATAAACGATCGACGCCGACATGCTGACCGGCACGGTCTCGCCGCTCGCGATCCGGACCTCGCGCCGCGTCTGCTCGAGGCGGCCGACACCGCCGTAGCTCGTCGACCGCAGCATGCGCATGATCTGGCGCGCGCCACCGGTGTCGTAGAGCTCCCAGACCGGCTTCTTGCCGATCACGTCGCGGGCGTGGAAGCCGAACAGCCGCTCGGCACCCTGGTTGAACAGGATGATCTGACCCTTGAAGTCGGCGGCGATGATCGCGTCGACCGTCGAGTCGATGAGCCGCTCGAGGAACTCCTTCGTCGACCGCAGCTCGAGCTCGAGCGCGCGCTCGGCGGTGACGTCGCGGAACGCGAGGATGACCGCACCGCTACCGGCGAGCACCGTCGAGGTCGAGACCGAGACCCACACCGGCGAGCCTGACGTGGTCGACAGCTCGAGATCGAACGCGTCGACGTTGACGCCGGCGAGCACGCGCGAGATCGCGTCGGTGATCTGGCTGCGCTGCTCGGTTGGCAGCATGTCGACGAGCTCGCTGCCGAGCAGACCGTCGCGTGCGAAGCCGGTGATGCGCTCGGCGGCGCGGTTGACGAACAGGATGCGGCCGGCATCATCGAGCACGACGACACCGTCGGCGCCGGCCTCGAAGTGCTCCTTGAGCGAGTCGATGCCGCGCAGCCGGCGCTCGGCCTCGTAGCGCGCACGCGAGATGCGATGGGTCTGATCACGCAGGCTCTCGAGCACCGCGCCATGGCGCAGGTGGGCGGCGGTGATGCTCGTGATCAGCCGGCCGAGCTCGACGCCCCGCGCGCCGATGTGACCGACACCGGGCATCCGCTTGCGGAGCAGGATCACGCCGAGCGACCGCGCGCGCCACTGCACCGGGAATACGGCGACACCGCGGATGCCGCGCGCCGATAGCGCATCGCCGATCCGCGACGTGACGGGATGCGTGAGGACGTCGTCGATCATCAGCGGCTGACCGCTACGAATCGTCTCGAGGACCTCCGGATAGTCCTGGATCGCGAGCGTGAACCGCGCCATCGGCTCGGCATCACTCGCAGCGATCACGAATGCGTGGTCGGAGCCGTCGATGTGCGCGACCAGTGATGCGCGATCGAAGCCGAGCACCGACGCGGTGATCTGGAGGACCTGGATCAGCGCCTCGGAGTCGTCGCCGTCGGCGGTGAGCACCTCGTTGATCTTCGTCAGTGCCTGCGCGTTCGCGGCGTCCCGACGCGACAGCTTGAGCAGATTGCGGCATCGCGCGACGAGCAGCACGCTCGGTGCCGGCCAGCGCACGACATCGGTCGCGCCTGCCGCGAGCACGCCGGCCACCGTCGTCTGCGACATCTGCGGAGCGAGCGCGAGGATCGGCGTGTCACTGAGCGCAGGAACCTGGCGCGCATCGCCGACGAGCTCGATGACGTGGTCGCCAGCGATGACGATGAGCGCCGGGATGCCGTCGGCGGCGGTCAGCTTCGCCATCCCGCGCGCCGTGAGCCCGCTACCGTTGAGCGTCGACACCAACGCGGCACGTTCCGCGTCGCTGCCGCCGAGCACGACGATGCCTTGGGCCTCCACTTCGGGTCAGGCTACCACGCGCTACCGATGGGCGTCGTAGGCCGCAAGCGCCGCCGAAAACACCAGCTTGACCGGGACGCCGTGCTGGCGCGCCGCCGACGCGCAGGCCTCGAACTCCGGCGCCGCATTGACGACGATGTTGCCATCCATCGCGACCTTGACCGGAATTTTGCCGTAGCGGGTGTCGACCTCGACCATCTGACGAGCGAGCACGGTGCGCTGCAGTTGGCTGTAACGCACGCCGATCGTCGTCGTCTCGCGGAGGATCGTGTTGATGACGTCGTCACGCTTCGCGGTCTCGGCGAGCACCGACAGCGTGAGCGCCGGCCTGCCCTTCTTCATCGTGATCGGCGTCCACCACACGTCGACAGCACCCGCAGCGAATAGCGCGTCGGTCGCCGCGCCGGAGAGCTCGGGGCTCATGTCGTCGATGTTCGCGTCGATCTGCCAGACGCTCTCGGCGAGCGCGACCTGCGGCACGAGCGTGACGACGCGGAGGACGTTCGCGCGATCGGGAAGATCGAGATCGCCGGCGCCCCACCCGACCGCAACCGGCCGCGCCGTCGGTGCAGACGTCCAGTGCGTCACGGTCGCGGCGAGAATCGCTGCGCCGGTCGGCGTGCACAGCTCGGTCGCAACGCCGCCGTCGGTCATCACACCGCCCGCCTCGCGCAGAACCTCGAGTGCAGCAGGCGCCGGCACCGGCAACACGCCATGCGCGCAGACCAGCGTGCCGTGGCCCATCGCGACGCTCGCACACGTCACGCTCGCCGGGCCGAGCCAATCGAGGGCGGCCGCGGTACCGACGACGTCCACGATCGAATCGATCGCGCCGACCTCGTGGAACGTGACGTCGTCGAGCGACGTACCGTGCAGCTTCGCTTCCGCACGTGCGAGGCGATCGAAGATGTCGAGCGCGCGAGTGCGCGTGCCCGGCGGCAGCTGCGCGTTCGAGATCCGCCAGCGAATCTCGGCGTAGTGATAGTGCGCGTGGTCGTTCTCGCCGCCGTGCTCGTGAACTTCCTCGGTCTTGTCGCCGTGCTCGTCGACGGTGACGTGTCGCGTGGAGGTCTCGGCGCGGAACTTGATCGCGACGAACGCGCCCGAGGAGCTAGAGTCCGCCCGGGCTCGCACCTTGCCGGAGTCGGCGTGGGTATGCGGTTGGCGCGGCGCCGCATGGCGATGATCGTCGGCGTGGCTGTGCGGCTGGCGCGGCGCTCCGGCTCGCTCCGGCCCAGAGGCCGGAGCGAGCCGATCCATGACACGGGGGACTCGCTCGTCGAGGATGGGGCCGCTCGTGTCGACCTTGAGATCGGTGGCCGCGATGCCGTGCTTGACCACGCGCTGCACGCGGAGCCGGCCGCGGCCAGCGCCGATCGCGTCGAGCGCGTCGCCGATCACGTCGATCGGTACGCCGAGATCGATCAACGCACCGAGCACCATGTCGCCGGCTGCACCGGCGGGACAGTCGATGTGAAGGTGCAAGCCTTTCATGCGCCCGCCTTGGCAAGCCGAGCGATCTTGACCGCGGCGACAGCGGCACCGACGCCGTTGTCGATGTTGACGACCGAAATCCCGGGCGCGCACGCGCTGAGCAACGCACCGAGCGCGACGAGGCCGTCGATCGAGACGCCGTAACCGATGCTGGTCGGCACAGCGATCATCGGTCGATCGATCAGGCCGCCGAGCACCGACGGCAACGCGGCCTCCATGCCGGCGACCGCGATCACGACTTGCGTCTTGCGAATGTCGTCGAGCCGCGCGAGCAAGCGATGCAGGCCGGCGACGCCGACGTCGCTGATCCGTGTCACCGGAGCACCGAGGAACTCGGCGACGAGTGCCGCTTCTTC
>DASUFX010000484.1:0-12817 GCA_036274355.1 Kofleriaceae bacterium
GGCGCGTCGGTGGTCGTGCGCGGTAGCTCGACGGTGCCGGCGGTCAGCTCGAGCGCGCTGGTCGCCATCTGGAAGATGAAGGCGACGAGCAAGATCGTCATCATGTCCATCATCGGCATGATGTTGAGGTGGCGGATCGACTCGCCCTCGGGCACGCGGCCAACGGCCTTGCGAATGAGTGCGCGCGCCTCGCGCTGCGTAAAGCTCATTCGAACCCACTCGAGAACAGGATGTCGCTGAACAGCGCCATCGTCTTCGGGTCATAGGTTGCGCGCGTCGTGTCGTAGAGGCGCTTGTCGGGCGAGATCGGGTCCTTCGCCTTCTTCAGCTCGGGATCCTCGGTGGGCAGGGCGCAGCCGTCGGTGTCCTTGCCGAACTCGGGCATCTTGCAGCGCATCGCGCTCATCACCGACGCGACCGTGTTGTACGGAATCGCGCCATCGGCCATGAGGATGATCTGGTACGTGTCGGCCTTGCGCTGCTTGCCTGCGTAGCGGCGGTTCGCGATCTCGAACAGCGACGCCGACAGCCCGCGGTAGTCGAACACTGGCAGCGGTACTTCCTTCGCTGGGCTCGGCTCGCACTTCTGCGTCGTGTTGCGACAGAAGTTGCTCTCGCACATGTAATTGCCGTCGCACTGCTCGCCGTCGCGACCACTGCGGGGGAACGTCGCGTGCGGCGCAGCGAGCGTGCCTTCGAGGCCCGAGATCGACCACAGGAACATGCGGTCGCGCGTGATCGAGACGACCAGCTTCAGTGGCTGCTCGTCGGGATTCTGGTTCGGGTTCGTCTGCGTCGTGGTCGCAGGCGGCGCTTTGTCCGGGAGCGACGTATCGATCTGCGTGAAGATGATGCCGGCTGAAATCGAGAACAGCAGGAACAGCATCAGGTTCGTGACCATGTCGAGATAGGGGATCAGGTTGAGCTCGCCGCTCTCGATCTCCTCTTGCTCGATCTGATCTTCGCGCCGCCGAACCGCATGGCGGGTCTTCGAGCGAACGCGTTGTGCCGAGAGATTTCCCACGTGGCGGGCCCTTGGCTCCGGTTACTCCACGTCCTCAGTCGGGGCCGCTGGCGCGCGGCTGGCCGCAGCCGCCGTTCCGCCGTCGGCGAGCAGGTTCTCGAACCGCAGGCTGAACGCCTCGAGGTCCGCGACCACCTTCTTCATGGCTGCCGAGAGCAGCAGGTGGCCGACCATACAGATGAGCGCGATCGAGAGACCGAACGCGGTGTTGTACATAGCTTCGGAAATACCGGTCGACAGCCGCTCGCGCTGCTCGGCGGGGTTCGCCTCACCGATCGCACCGAACGTACGGATGAGGCCGGTGATGGTGCCGAGCAGACCGACCAGCGTGCAGATGTTCGCGAGCGACCACAGCGCGCCGATACGCGTCTTCACTTCGGGCAGCGTGTCCGTCATCGTCTCTTCCATCGCCTGCGCGACGGCAGCTTCACCACGATGCAGACGGTTCAGGCCCGCCTTGGCGACGCGCGCGACGGGCGCGGTCGTGGCATCACACAGCTTCTTTGCGCGATCGACGTTGTTCGCCGACAGCAGCTTGCGGAGCTGCTCGAGGAACGCCTTCGCGTTGAGATGGCCGCGGCCCAGGAAGTAGATCGCACGCTCGACAATCAGGCCGATAACGACGGCCAAGAAGAACGTGTTGACGATGAAAAAGGGCCCGCCCTTTTGGAAGACATCGCTTAGCCAGCTCATCGATCGTGCCTGCCTTTAAGCGCGCGGGGAGACCTCCCTACGCTTGCCAAATGTTGTAGCGAGCCAGCTCGCGTCGCGTCAAGCAAACCAAGGGCGATTTCGGCTTGTGTACCGAGAACTTACTGCCGAGATCGAATGCTCAATTATTCATCGCGCCGGCCGTGATCCAGCGGTCGATCGCGTCGATCTTCTGACAACAGAGCGTCGAGTTGCTCATTGGCATGTAGCCCACGTTGCCTGGCGGCTCCGCAAACCCTGCGGTGTTCATCTCTACGCCATGGATGATGAAGAACAGATAGCTCGACGCTGGGTCCCCTGCCACCACGCGTTGGTGGGCGGGGTCTAGGTTCGAGGCGGTACCGGTCCCCGCGCTGCCCATCAGGGACGTATACGGGTCGTCCGTCAGATCGAGCTTTCCGGAGGCCGTGGAGCCGCTATGGCAGGACGAACCGAAGCAGTTCGTCATGAAAATCTTGTTCTTGATCCAGGTGAAGTCGGAGTGGCTGTCCGCCTCTTTACACACAGCGGCCATCGACACCTTGCACGAGCGCCCCGACGTATTGGCGTCGACGTCGGCGTGATCGAGATCGATGCGGCACCCGGAGACGAGCAGGGCGGCGAGCAACACAGCACGCATGGGCGAGGAACCTATCACGTGGTTTGGCGGCGCGCGTGTGACAGTGCCCTCACGACCACCGGCAACTCAGCGTTTCGTTACAAACAGTCGAGGGAGTTGCACTTCGCGGGTCGCGGAACGGTCGGCGTCGGGGTCAGATCATCGAAGGCACGCACTGGAAGGCTCGCCAGAAAACGGTACGGCAGCGTACCGCGGACGAACGGCATCCAGACCGAGCTGCCATCGGTGTGCGGGCTCGCCGGATCGCCGCTCCACGGTTCGACGCGCGCAAACGTCACATTCGGTGGTGGTGGGAAGTCACGGACCTTCGTGCGCGGATGCGCCTTGGTCATGAAGTCGACCCAGATCGGGACAGCGACGCCGCCGCCCGTGATCTTGTCGCCGATCGGTGTCGAGTCGTCGCGGCCGATCCACACGCTGCACAGAAGGTCGGTCGTGAACCCGGTAAACCACACGTCCTTGTAGTTCGCGCTCGTGCCGGTCTTGCCCGCGGTCGGCCGGCCGATCGTCGTGGCGTACTTCGCGGTGCCACGCGACACGACGCCCTTCATCATGTTGATGACGACGTAGGCGACCTCGGGCGAGATGACCTGCGGACCGGGCGGCGGGTTGCGCAGATCCTCGACGACCGTGCCGCCGGTCGACGTCACCAGATCGAAGAACCGCGGCGTGACGCGGCGGCCGCCGTTCGCGATGCCGGCGTAGCCGGTCGCGATCTCGATCGGCGTGATGTCGGGCGTGCCGAGGCTGATCGAGATGTGGCGCGGAATGTCCGACGTGATGCCGAACCCGCGCAGGATCTCGATGATGCGATCGAGACCGACCTGCGTCGCGATCTGCACGCTGATCGTGTTGAGCGAGTACGCGAGCGCGGTCATGAGCGTGACGTTGCCCATGTACTTGTTGTCGTAGTTCGCCGGCATCCACGTGCCGGTGGCGGTCTGCACCGCGAACGGGCCGTCGTACATCGTGTCGACCGGCGTCTTGCCCGCTTCGATCGCGGACGAGTAAATGAACGGTTTGATCGACGAGCCGACCTGACGGTGCGCCTGCGTCGCGCGATCGAACTGCGACGCGGTCCAGTCGTAGCCGCCGACGAGCGCGACCACGCGACCAGTGCTCGGCTCCATCGCGACGAGCGAGCCTTGCAGGGCAGGGCGCTGCGCGATCGTGGCGCCGGTGCCCTCGGCGTTCAGCCGCACCGCGAGCAGGTCACCGAGCTGGATGCGCTTGTCGTAGTCGATCGTGTTGTCCTTCTTCTTCGGATGCCAGGCGAGGACGTCTTTCGCGTCCTTGTCGTCGAGTGGCAGCCGCTTCGGACCGAGATCGACGATCACGCCGCCTTTCTTCGTCAGCTCGACGATCATCGCGCCGTAGCGCTGCTCGGGCAGCAACTGATCGGCGAGCGCGCTGGTGTCGTCGGTACCGCCCGACAGCGGATGTGCCGGGCCGCCGGTCCACGCGCCGCGATTCTTCGTCGCCACGTTGCCAATCGGGCCGCGGAACCCGAGCCGGCGGTCGAGCGACTCGAGGCCTTTCTTGAGCGCGCTCTCGGCGGCGGCCTGCATCGTCATGTCGAGCGTCGAGTAGAAGCGCAGCCCGCCCTTGAACAGCTCGGTGTTGCCGTAGCGCTTCGTCGCGAGCTTGCGCACGTGCTCGACGAAGTACGGCGATGCAAGGTGATTGAGATCGCCTTCGTCGACGAGCGCGATCGGCTCGGCGAGGGCCTGGTTGTACTCGGCATCCGAGATGTACTGATCCTCGCGCATGTGGCCGAGCACGTAGCGCTGGCGTTCGCGCGCGAGCTGCATGTTGCGATGCGGTGCGTACTTCGTCGGTGACGCCACGAGGCCGGCGAGCATCGCGGCTTCTGCGATCGTGAGGTCCTCGACCTCTTTGCCGAAGTACGTCTCGGCCGCGGCGCCGACGCCGTACGCGCCGTGACCGAGATAGACGTGGTTGAGATAGATCGAGAGGATCTGTGCCTTCGTGAGCTCGCGCTCGAGGCGATACGCGAGGATCACCTCCTTCATCTTGCGCTTGTACTTCTGGGTCTTCTTGTTGGCGGCGAGTTGCTGGGGCGTGAAGCCGACCTCCGAGAGGTCGCCTTCCTCGTCGGCGAGCAGCGTCTGCTTGATGATCTGCTGCGTGATCGTCGAGCCGCCTTGCTTGATGCCGGTCGAGCGGAAGTTCTTCCAGGCGGCACGTACGATGCCGGCAAGGTCGAAACCCGGATGCTTGTAGAAGCGGCGATCCTCGGCAGACAAGAACGCCGCCGGTACGTGCGGCGGCATGCGCTCGAGCTGGATGATGCGGCGGTTCTCGATCGAGAACGCGCCGATTTCTTCGCCGTCCGACGACAGCACGATCGACTTTCGATACGGCTGGTACTCGAGCAGCTTCGTGAGATCCTGGGGCAGGTCCTCGTTGATCGTCTTGATCGCGAAGTAGAGCGTAGCCGCCGCTAGCGACACGCCGTAGAGGCCGAGCAGGAGCACGATGCGGAGGACGGACGCGGTCCCCAGGCCCTTGCGCCATCGCCGCCACAGGCTGCGCCCGACAAACATCGTGATGAGGCCCGCGACGATCGGGAGCACGTCGGTGAACGAGATGTGGCCATCCGCGAACACCGAAACCGCCGTGTTCACTGCGCCGGCGACGGTCACGATGAATCCAAGCGCGATGTAGATCCAACCGCGGCGGATATCCGCGCGGCGGCGCTGTTCACGCGAGCCTTGCTTCGGGCGTATTGGGGCCGCCACGGGTACAATCAGTCTATGAGGTCTCGGCTGCCGCCGCACGTCTTCGCCGTCCTGGCGATGTGCGTCGCGTCCGCGGGGGCGCAGGGACCGGCGCCTACGCAGGCGACCGCACCGGCTCCCGACATCGACGAGCCCCCGGTGGCCGCAAAAGCGGCGCCGAGCGATGCGAAACTTTCGGCGTCGGCGGTGCCGGACTACACGGCGGGGCCGATCAAGATCGCGGTCACCCCGTTCGAGAACCACGTGCCGAACGGTAAGTCGCTCGAATGGGTGGTCGCCGAGGCGCCGTTCGAGATCGCCGAGAAGGCCGAGAATATCCTCGACCTCGAAGCGGTGAATGCGCCGCTCTACGTACCGGGCGAGCGCGTGCCGGCAGAGTCCGACACCGTCGCGGACTTCGCGAAGAAGATGGGCGCCAAGCTCGTCATCACCGGTTGGTACGATCGACTCGGCGAGCAGCTGCGCCTCGTCGTGCTCGTGTGGCAGGCCGACGGAGCGAACGCGAAGGTCGTCGGTGAAGCGCAGCGCATCGGCGCGGTCGGCAGCTATCACAAGACGCTCGGTGACGCGATGGCCGAGGCGTTCGGCGAAGCCGGCATCCCGGTCGACAACGCGCGTACCGAACGCCTGAGTCGCACGCTGTCGAACGACATCTATCCGGTCTTCATGATGGGCCGCGGCCTCGGCAACTTCAGCGGTGCGCTCGCCGCGATGAGCTCGGTGTTCGGCACGGGCGCTGGCTCGGGATCGGCTGCGACCGGACCCGATCTGAAAGCCGCCGAACACGATCTCGAGCGCGCGGTGTTTCTCGATCCGAAATTGTTCGAGGCGCAGCGCCTGCTCGGCGAGCTCTACATGCAGACCGCGGCCGGCGATCCAAAGCTGATCAACAAGGCGACCGGCAAGTTCAATTACGCCGCGGACCTCGCGCCCGACGATGCGCCGAGCCTGCGTGCTGCGGCGTTCGCGATGGCGCGCGCGCAGAAGTGGGAAGTCGCGCTCGATCTGTTCCGCAAGCTGGTGACGCGCCGGCCGTGGGATCTCGAGGCGCGCTATCAGCTCGGCGCCGCGCTGTGGCAGACCGGCAACGCAAAGGCGGCCGAGCGCCAGCTCGAGCAAGTGACTGCGAAACAGCCCGACCATCTTCCGGCGCGTCGCGTGCTCGTGCTGATTCACTCGGCGCACAACGACACGCCGCGGCTGATCCGCGAGCTCGAAGCGATCGCGCAGCGCGCGCCTGACGATCTCGACGTCAAGGCCGACCTCGCGACCGCGTACGGCGCGATGAAGCAATGGCCGAAGATGATCGGCGCGCTCGAGGAAATCGAGAAGCAGCGCCCGAACGACCTCGCGCTGCTCGTGCGGCTCGGCGACGCGTACCGCAAACACGGCACGCTCGACAAAGCGCTGGCCGCGTACCAGCGCGCCGGGCACATCGATCGAGATGTCAGCTTGCCCGGGTTCGCGGCGGCCCAGGCGCTGTTCGATGCGAATCGGCTGCCCGAAGCGATCAAAGCGTACCAGCTACTGCAGAACGGTAGCGATCGCGCAGCGGCCGAGCACGCACTCGGCACGATCGCTTATCTGCAAGGCCGCGCTGACGAAGCCGCCTGGTACATGCGGCAATCCGCGCGCAGTGCGCCGCGCAATCTCACGATGCGACGCGCCGTTATCGCGGCCGAGCTGCTGCGCAAGGACGCGCCGGCTGCACGCGTGCAGCTCGACTACGCGCTCGCGACGTGGCCGCACGACGGCTTTCTGCACTACTTCTCGGGCGTCGCGTATCACCTCGCTGGCGACGACACGCAGGCGCGCACCGAGCTGACCACCGCGCTCGCCGAAACGCCGGGCTTGCCGGCGGCGACCGCTGCACTCGCTGCGCTGGGTGCGCGTAGCCCGCTCGCCGTCGACTACAAGCCGGAGCTCGTGCGGCCGTGGGGTGACGGCGACGCACTGCAAGCGGCCATCGAGTCGTACGCGGCGACCAGCACGGCGATGGCGCGCGTGCGTGCCGACTACCAGAACCAGGTCCTCGCGCTGCTCGGTGCACTCGGGCAGGGCCCGAAGACGACCGTGAAGGCAGGCTCGGTGAAGACGTGCCCGGTCACCCAGGTTGCCAAGCCGTGGGAGACGGCGCAGAAGTCGCTGCAGAAATACGCGCAGCTCGGCGCCGAGCTCGAAACGACCTACCGCTTCATCGCGCGGCACGACGAGGTCGGCATGACCGCGAGCCTGTTGCCGAACGCACGCACGCAGGTCGCCGGCGCGAAGAAGAGCTATCGCACCGCACTCGCCGACATGGGCGAGCTACGCTCGGAGTGGACGCGTGGTCTCACCCCCGAGCTGCGCGTCGTCGGCTGCAGCGACAAGCTGCTGCAAGCGGCGCTCAAGGATCCGATGCGGTATCGCGTCGTGCAGGAAGACAAGCCGGAGATCACGGGGGCGCACCAAGCGCCGCGCCCCAAACCGCGCGTGACGTTCTTCGTCGATAACACGCGCTGTGCGGACACCGTCGACGTGTGGATCGACGGCGAGCACATCGGTCAGGTCGCGCCGGGCCGGCGCAGCGCTCTCGTCACCGATGGTGGCGCACGCACGCTGTGCCTGCTGTTGCCCGGCGGTGCGCAATGCGGCGATCGCGGCACCATGCGCCAGGCCTACCTGCACGACGGCTGGAGCACGACGCTCTACTGCCCGAAGTAGAGATCCAGCGCCCACGTAAGCCTAGGCGTAAGCGACATCCGAGCAGCCGCCGTACTCTGCGCAGCGCGCGCACAAAGCTAAGCGGTTGCCGCTTACGCCTACGCTTACGAAGACTCGGATTACGGCGCCGCGAACGTGCCGTAGGTCGGCGCGCCCGTTCGCTGATACGTCGCGATCACGATGCCGTTCTGCGTCGTGCGCGAGCTCGCGAGCTTGAATGCGGTCGGCGTCGTACCGGTCTCGAACAGCCGCTTGCCGCTGCCGACAGCGACCGGGAACACGAGCGTGTTGATCTCGTCGACGTAGCCGCCGTTGATCAGCGACTGGCACAGGCCGTGGCTGCCGTGGACCTGGAGCTCGCCCGTATAGCGCGCCTTGATCGCGCCGATCTCGTCGGCAAGGTTCCTCACGATGACCGAGTTGTTCCACGTAGTGCGATCGAGCGTGCGCGACACGACGTGCTTGGGCAGGTTGTTCAGCTTGCTGGCGACCGGATCGTTCGGATCCGTCATCTTCGGCCAGTAGCTTTCGAAGATGCGATACGTGCCGCGTCCGAGCAGGAATGCATCGACGCGTGAAAACACGTCGGTCATGAACTCGCCGAAGACTTGGTCGACGTGCGGCACGAGCCAGCCGCCGTTTTGAAAGCCGCCGCTGGTGTCTTCTTCGCGGCCGCCGGGCGCCTGCATGACGCCGTCCAGAGTGATGAAGGTGGTGATGGTGAGCTTTGCCATGTTCGTTCTCCTTGTCTGGGCGACGAACGACCCGCGGCAGAATCGACACCGGCGTACGGTTTTCTGCGAAGCCCGCGAACGGACTAGGAATGCTACGGTTCGGTTCCGTGCACCTGCCGCATCTGGCATTCGGCTCGCCGCGTCTACTTCCCAAGCCCGAGAAGGTTCCGGGGCGCGTGGTCGTGCTCGACATCGCGTTCGCCGCGACGGTCGGTACGAGCGTGTCGTTCGTGCTCACGACGAAGCCGTTCATCGATGGGCTCGGCGACCGGCTCGCCGCGTGGGTCGACCATCACGATCACGAACGTCACGCCGACTTCGCGAGCGATCCGCGGTTCGTGCTCGCGACGAAGGCACAGCATGGCGCGTGCCCCGAGATGGTGACGCCGGATCTCGTACGGCAAACCGGACCGATCGATTCGATCCTCACGCACGTCGATCTCGACGGTCTCTATGCGGCCGCGAAATGGATCATGGCCGGCAAGGAGCCATACGCAGGAGCTGACGATGACGCCCGTGCGGTCGATACGCGGGTCGGCACGCCGGGGCCGATCGCGAACCGGATCGATCGCGCACTGCGCGCGAAGTTTCGCGACGACCAGCTCAAGCGCGCGGTCGTTCACTACCTCGTCGGCGGCATGAAGCCGGGGCCGCACGACGACGTGATCACCGAAGCAGCCGCGGAGTTCGATCGCCGCGATGCGCGCACGCAGGAGCTCGCGCGCCGGTTCACGATTCGCGGCCGGGTCGCGGTGGTCGACACCGCCGGAGCGGCCGGCCAGTTCGACAAGACCGACTTGCTACTGGCCGGACAGGCGAAGGCGCAGGTCTCGATCGTGCGCGACTCCGGGATGCTGACGATTGCAGCTCCGTTCGACTCCGGTTGGGACTTCGTCACGATGTTCGAGCTCGGCGGCGGGATGCCGACGCGGGTGACGATTCCGGAGCAGAAACTCGACGACGTGATTGGAAAAATCAACGACGCGCCTGCACCTACGCCGCGCGTCGGCTCGACACCGGACGACTGATCGTCGGAGAGTCTTGCCGGATGTAGAGACGTCCGCTATAACGGCGGTGGCGTTCACTATCACGGAGATACAGTCATGGCACTTCAGCTTGGCGACGAGGCACCGAACTTCACTGCAGAGACCACCGAGGGTCAGGTCAACTTCCACGAATGGATCGGTAACAGCTGGGCGGTTCTGTTCTCGCATCCGAAAGACTTCACGCCGGTGTGCACGACCGAGCTCGGTCGGGTGTCGGCGCTCAAGGGCGAGTTCGATAAGCGCAATGTCAAGGTGATCGGCCTCTCGGTCGATCCGCTCGACGATCACAAGCGTTGGGTCGGCGACATCAAGGAGACCCAGGGCCACGCGCTCAACTTCCCGCTGATCGCGGATCCGGATCGCAAGGTCGCGAACCTCTACGGCATGATTCATCCGAACGCGAACGACACGCTCACCGTGCGCTCGGTGTTCGTGATCGGCCCGGACAAGAAGATCAAGCTCACGCTCACGTACCCCGCGAGCACCGGCCGCAACTTCGACGAGCTCTTGCGCGTGATCGACTCGCTGCAGCTGACGGCGAAGCACAAGGTCGCGACGCCGGTCGACTGGAAGCAGGGCCAGGACGTGATCATCGTGCCGTCGGTTTCCGACGCTGATGCGAAGAACATGTTCCCGAGCGGCTGGAAGACCCTCAAGCCATATCTGCGCGTCGTCCCGCAACCGAAGTCGTAGTGACACGCGCTGCGCTCGTCGCGGTACAGCTCGAAATTGGCGCCGATGTGCTGGTCACGCCCGAGGCGTACCGGTTGCACATCGAGGCCGAGGGCGAGCGTGCGCTCGCTGAAGGCGGTGGCGAGAAAGCCGACGCGCGGCTCGTCGTCTATCCGGAGATCGCGGGACACCTCGCGCTCTACGCGCTCGCGCCTCACGTCGCACGGCGCGCGAAGACACTCGGCGGTGCGCTCGCAGCAGCAGCGGCGCGCCGGCCTCTCGATGTCATTCGTGGCGTCGCGACGACGCGCTTGCTCGATGCACGTCACGCGGTGCTCGCTGCGCTCGCGCCCGATGGCGAGCGCTGGTGGAAGAGCGTGTTCGGTCCGCTCGCGAGGCGACTCGATGCGTACATCGTCGCGGGCTCGTATCTGCGGCTCGGCTCCGACGGTGCGCTCACGAATGCGTCGCTGTTGTTCGCGCCCGACGGTCGACTGCTCGCGACGACCGACAAGGTGAACCTCGTGCCCGGCATGGAGGATGGCGCACGCGGTGCGCTCGCACTCGCGCGAGGCGACGCACGGATTCCGATCGTCGAAACACCACTCGGCCGGGTCGCGACGCTCGTTTGCTACGACGGATTTCGCGAACCGCACACGAGCACCGAGCGGTTCGTCGAGCTCGGGCCGCTGCTCGCCGAGCGCGGCGGCGTCGATATCGTCGCGAACCCGGCCGCGAACCCGTGGCCGTGGAAAGGGCCGTGGAAGTTCAACGAGCCCGGCGAATCGCTGGTTCGCGAAGAGCAGTGGCGACTCGAAGGCCTGACCGGGTCGCTGACGAAGTCGGCATTCGCGAAGTACGGCATCACCGCGCATCTCGTCGGCAAAGTGCTCGACCTCGCGTTCGATGGCGCATCGGAAATCGTGGCCTGCGAGGGTGGGGTGACGCGGGTGCTGGCGCGTGCCGAGCACCACGATCGAGGTGGTCACGTGACAGCCCTGGTAACGTGCTAGACGTACGTCATGGGTGAACGTCGTCCGCTCGCGGTTAGGCAGCCAGGCGCACCAGGTGTGCCCGAGGCACCGAGTGCGGCAGACGAGGTCGCGGAGCTGTTGCTCGAGGCCTACCTCGATCCGCGCGCGGCCGAGATGCAGCACATCGGTAGCTACGAGCTACCGAGCGATGGCCAGGTCGAGCGCGTGCTCGAGATGTGCCGCGCGCTGCTGTTCCCCGGGTATGCCGGTCCCGATATCGAGCGTATGGAGAAGGGGTCGCTGCGCGAGCTCGTCGGCCTGCGCCTGGAGGAGCTGCGCTACGCGCTTCATCGTCAGGTCTATCGCGCGAGTCACCATCGCAAGCAGCAGCTCCTCGGCCGCAACGAGCTCGAGTGCGCGGAATGCACGCGCAACGCCGATGCCATCACCGATCGCTTCATCGCCCGGCTTCCCGAGCTGCGCGCGATGATCCGCCTCGATCTCCGGGCCGCCTACGAGAGCGATCCGGCGGCGACGGGGATCGACGAAATCCTGCTGACCTATCCCGGCGCCTACGCGGTCACCGTCTATCGCATCGCGCACGCGCTGCTCAAAGAAGGCGCCGTGATCGTCCCGCGCATGATGACCGAGCTCGCGCACCGCCGGACCGGTATCGACATTCACCCCGGTGCCGAGATCGGCCATTCGTTCTTCATCGACCACGGTACGGGCGTCGTGATTGGCGAGACCACGCTGATCGGCGACCGTGTCCGCATCTACCAAGGTGTGACGCTAGGCGCGCTGACCGTGCCGCAGGGCGCCGCGCGGCCGGAGCCGGGTAGGCGCCGTCATCCAACCATCGAAGACGATGCGGTGATCTACGCCAATGCGACACTCCTTGGTGGGGACACCGTGATCGGCAAGGGTGCGGTCATCGGCGGCAACGCGTTCATCACCGCGTCGGTGGCGCCCGGTACGAAGATTTCAGGCTCGAGCCGAACGCAGAAGTAGCGCTGCGGGCCTTTTTTCTTGCAGCCTTCCCGCCGTGTTAAGCTGGCGCTGGGTCGATGACGGACGACGTCCAAGCTCGCCCGCGTACCAATACGCGTCTCAAAGGTGAGGCACCGCCAGGGCTGGCGCTCTCCGGAGAGGAAGGGCGCAAGTCGATCGGCCGCTACGAGGTCGTCAAGACGATCGGCAAGGGCGCGATGGGCGTGGTCTACAAGGCGCGCGACCCGCTGCTCGATCGCATCGTCGCGGTGAAGACGATCATGTCGCCGCAGCAGCAAGGCCGCCGCGTGCGGTCGGCATTCCTCGAGCGTTTTCAACGCGAGGCCAAAGCCGCCGCGAAGATGTCGCATCCCGCGATCGTCACGATCTTCGACGTCGGCGTCGACGAAGAATCGGGTGCGCCGTTCATGGTGCTCGAGTATCTGCCCGGCGAATCGCTCGCCGATCGCCTCGATCGCGTGCGGCTGCCGCTCGCGCGCTGCGTGCAGATCGGTCTCGACCTGTCGAGCGCGCTGTCGTTCGCGCACCGCCAGCGCATCGTCCATCGCGACGTCAAGCCGG
>DASUFX010000485.1:0-8722 GCA_036274355.1 Kofleriaceae bacterium
CGCCGTCGAGATCGCCGACCGCGATATCACGAGCCATCCCTGCGATCGTCAGGCCGCGCCAACGGTCGCCATCTCGCGCGAACACGCGGACGTAGTGACTACCGAGCGTGACGAGTGCTGGCTTGCCGTCGATCGTGGCCGGCAGGATGCGCTCGATGGCATATTGCCCGGCGGTATCCTCGATCAGATCGCTACGAAAGCCGTCCTTGTCGTGACGGACGTGGGTCAGAAAGCCATGCGCGTTCTGCCCGTAGTTCTGATGCCAGCCGTCGCCGAAATAGATGTCGCTGCCGACCACCGCGAGCGAGCGCAGACCGCGCGTCGTCGGCAACTTCGTACGCGTGCCATCGGGCGCGAGCACGAACGCATCGCCGTCGACGCCTTTGTCATCGCCATAGACGCGGCCAACGACGAGGTCGGGCTTGCCGTCACCATCGACATCGCCGCGCGCGTAGGTCGTCGCCATCCGAATCGACGCGCCATTCTCGACCTTCCAGCCACTCGCTTCCTCGTGCGCGATCGCGTTCGTCACCATGTATTGCGAATCGAAGTACGCGAGCAGCAATGTGCGCTTGTCGGTCGGCACGATCGCCACGACCTCCTGGCGTGACGTCGCCGGCTCGACGATCGTCTGCTCGACGAGCTCTTTGCCCTTGAGCCGATGCACGGTGACGCGGGCCGTGCCATCGCGAACCTCCCGGGTCTGTCCCCAGCCGGCGAGTAGCTCGCTCTTGCCGTCGCCATCGATGTCCGCCGCGGTGAGCACGAGGATGCCGGACGTGACCGGCGCAGACGCGAGCTCTTTCCCGGCCGCGTCGAGGATCCGGATCTGCTTACCGTCGACGATCGCGATGTCGCGTTTCTTGTCGCCGTTGAAGTCGCCGATCGCTGCGCGCGTCGCAGAGCCGATCACGGCCGTCAGATCGGTGCGCTTGCCCGGCAACGGATCCGGAAGCGGCGGCAGCGGTGCCTGTGGCGCTCGAGCGGATTCTGCAGCCGATGATTGCGGCGCAGGTGTCGAGATCGCGCTGGACGAAGCTTGCGCAGATCCGGAGGTCGATGACTCGTTCTTCTTGTCGCTCTGCTGACAGTTCGCGAGCAACAGTGCGCCAACCACCACGTGTCTCATTGCGAGCGCATCGTAGCGCGTGCTGTTACCGGCGCGCCCATGGGGCGTGTCCGCGAATTGCGCATCATCGCGTCCCTCAATTGCGCAACACGACTTTGAAAGCGCTGTGTAGGGTGGTCTCATGCGAAGGGGAGCCGTTGTACTCGCGGTCGTTCTAACCGGATGCCTCGGCGAGGTGACTGACATGGGCAGTCCGGCCGATGAGCCGGCGCCCAACGACGAGCCGCTCGCCGGCTGCGCGATGGCGTGTCACGGCGCCGATTCGAGCAATGCACCACCGAAGAGCATCTCCGGCGCGACCGACACGACGTCGGTTGGTGTCGGCGCGCACCAGTCGCACATGCTCGCGGCCCCGACGTGGCATCGCAAAGTCGACTGCGCCGACTGTCACGTCGTGCCGACCGACCTTGGCTCGCCGGGTCACATCGACGGTGACAACAAGGCCGAGCTGACGTTTGGCATGATCGCGGGTGCGGGATCGACCTGGAACGGCACGACCTGCACGACGCACTGCCACGGCGAGACCGCATGGGGCGGCAACAAGAACGAACCGCAGTGGACGCAGGTCGACGGCACGCAATCGACATGCGGCAGCTGCCATGGCGCACCACCGCCGGCACCGCATCCGACCGACACGAACTGCGCGGCCTGCCATCCGACGATGGAGGAGAACTCGCTCGTATTCCGCGACCCGGCGAGCCACATCAACGGCATCGTCGATCTCGTCGACTCCGCTACGACCGGCGGCTGCACGACGTGCCACGGCTCGACGACGGCGGCGCCGCCGAAGGATCTCGCCGGCAACACCGCGCGCACGTCGAAGGGCGTCGGCGCGCACGAGCAGCACCTCGCCACGTCGACCTGGCATCGCGACGTCGCGTGCTCGAGCTGTCACGTCGTGCCGCAGACGCTGAATTCGCCCGGCCACCGCGACGGCGACAACATCGCCGAGATCATCTTCGACACGCTGAACCCGACTGGCGTCTACACCGTGGCAACCACCACGTGCTCGAACCAGTACTGTCATGGCAACGGTCGCGGCAGCAACGGCACGATCTCGTGGCTCACGACCGGTCCGCTCGCCTGCAATGCGTGCCACGCCACGAACGGCCAAGGTATGTCCGGTGATCACTCGAAGCACATCAACGGCGAGAACATGCAGTGCAGTGGTTGCCACCGCGACGTCGTGCAAGGCAGCACGACGATCATCAACGCGCTACTTCACGTCGACGGTGCCAAGCAGGTCAAGATGGCCCAGGGCACGTACAATCCGACGACGAGGCAGTGCTCGAACACCGGCTGTCACGGCACCAAGACCTGGTAGCTAGTAGCTCGGGCTCGGGCACGCGGACAGGTAATCGGCGCCGACTTCGCGGAACGCACAGCTGCCGTACTCGTCGCGGCACACCGACTGCGAGCGGCCCGCGCCGATGCAGCCTTGATAGCGGCCGTCGCACTTCGCACAGCCGGTGTTCGCGCGCTGTTGGCGCTTCGCTTCCTCACGCGCTGCGAAGTCTTTCTGCTCCTGGATCTGACGCTGCTTGTCCGCTTCGAGGTGCGCTGCTTCCTGGGCGGTGAGCTTGTGGCTCCATAGCTCGAGCTCGACCGGACCTTGGCCGATCGGATCCTTGCCGACCATCGGCGCCATCGTGAGCGCGATCGGCCCGCTCGCTTCCGCGCAACCGACCGAGACCACGGCGCCGGGCCCCGTCACGCCAGGGCCGCCCGAGCCGGGACCGGTCGGCGAGTGGAAGTCGAACTTCAGATAATCCGCGCTCGGGCCCCACGTCGCGCCGTCGCCGAGCCGCATCACGATCGTGTAGCAGGTGCCTTTGACGCCATCGATCTCGAACGGCGCGAACGCCTCGAGGCGTGCTTCGTCCTTGCGGCCGGTGCGCTTGAAGTCCTTGGTCTGTTGCGCGATGACGGCCTCGAGATCCTGCACGGTCTTCCGCGTCGGATAGCCCATGCTCTGGGCGAACGCGGCTTTCTGCTGCGCCTCGATCTGCCCAGGATTGGGCGCGGGCGCGGGCTGCGGCATCGAGAAACAGGCGGCAAACACAGAGACGACGAACGGGAGGACGATCGTGAGCTTCACGCAATCACGAGCCACGAGACGGCGCGCGGTCGCATGAAAAGTGCGCGGGTCAGAAACTGGAGCCGATTCCGAAGACAAAGCCCGGTCGACTGCCATCGAGCGGGATGGCCCAGTTGAACCGGAGCGCGCCGATCGGCGAGCGCCACAACAGGCCGAAGCCGACCGACGTTCCGGTCTGGCCCTGCCCGCTTCGATCGAACAGGCCGCCGGTATCCGCAAAGCCGATCGCGGACAGCCCGATGCGGCGAACGAGTGGCACCTCGAGCTCGACGCTGCCGAGGACCTTGGCGACGCCACCGACTGGCGTACCGAGTGAATCCACAGGCCCGAACGAGTCAGGTCGATAGCCGCGGATCTCGTTCGAGCTACCGAGGAACAGCCGCTCGCTCCGTGGTGGTCCACCGGGGCCACCGATCGTCGAGAACAGGCCGCCGGGCCCGGCGATCGTCGAGAACGAACCGGCCACGTGCAGTGTCAGCGGACCGATCGGTGCGTGATGCTGGATCCAGCCATCGGTTTTCGTGAACTGCAGGTCAGAGCCAAAGGCCGGATCCGCGACCTCGATCGAGCCACCGATCTGCGTGCCGCGCAGTGGCGCGTCGGCGCGGTCGAGCGTGCTGTACACGACGCCCGCGCGTACGGCCGACAGGATGCCACCCGTTAGCGGCGGCAACGGATCGATCGTGCGCGCGAACAGGCGCACGTTGTCCGTCGTACTGACGTCTTCGAGGCGATAGCCGACGAAGGCGCGCGTGTGCTCGCCGATCGGATGCGACAGCGTGAGCGAGCCGCCGGCCGCCTTGCGCGTGAAGCCCGGCAGCTGGTGCGTGTCGCTGTACAGGTCCGCCTCGAACGACAGCCGCGAGCCAAGCACGTCAGGATCGACGAACCGCTCGAGGAAGAGCTGCCGTCGCGCCGAGAGTTGCGCGTGGAGCGACAGATGATTGCCGGTGTGAAACAGATCGTCTTGCGCGATCGATGCAACGGCGATCGGGCCCTCATCCGTCGAGAAACCAGCACCGATCGTGAACGTTCCGGTGTGCCGCTTTGGAGGCGGTGGCGGATCGGGCGGCGCGGGTTTGCGCGGATCCGGCGGCGCGGAGTCGCTGGGATCAGGCGGGCCCGGCTCGGTCTCGACGGGCGTCGGCTGCGTCTCACCGGGCGGATGCACCTCGCCCTCGCTCTGCGCGGACACCTCGTCCTCGGCGCGCGCAACTGCAGCGGCACCACACAAAGCTAGGAGCGAGGCAGACCATGCAGTCTGCTTCGCGAACATTTCGCAGACTACGACAGCGCGAGATGCGTGGACGGTTGCCTATGCGCCGATCGTCTCGCCACCCAGCACGGGCAGGATGATGCCGGTGATGAAGCTCGAGTCGGCCTCCGACGCGAGGAAGACATAGGCCGGCGCGACCTCTTCCGGCTGCGCCGGGCGCTCGAGTGGCGTCTTGCTACCGAACTCCGCCAGCTTGTCGGGAGGTAGACCCGCATCGGCGGGATTCAGCGGCGTCCACACCGGTCCTGGCGCGATCGCGTTGACGCGGATGCCCTTCTCGACGAGCTGCTTCGCGAGCACCTTCGTGAATTGATTGATCGCGCCCTTCGTTGCCGAGTAGTCGGGCAGCTCTTCACTGCCGCGAAAGCCCGTGCTCGAGCTCGTCGCGATGATCGCCGAGCCAGGCGGCATGTGCGGCGCCGCGTACTTCGCGAGCAAGTAGTACGCGTACACGTTCGTCTTGAACGTGCGATCGAATTCAGCGAGCTCCAGGTCTTCGAGCCGTTTGCGAGTCTGATGCGCCGCGTTCGACACCAGGATGTCGATTCCGCCGAGCTCGTTGACCGCACGTTCGACCAGCTCACGACAGAATTTCTCGTCGGTGAGATCGCCCGCAATCAAGACGCAGCGGCGCCCCTCCGCTTCAACGGCACGCTTCGTCTCTTCCGCATCGCGTTGTTCGACGTCGAGGTAATTGATCGCGATATCCGCGCCCTCGCGCGCGAACAGCACAGCGACTGCGCGCCCGATGCCGGAATCACCACCGGTAATCAATGCGCGTTTTCCTGCGAGCTTGTTTGCCGCGTGATACTCGGGCGCTTGGTACCGCGGTCGCGGTTCGAGCTCCGCCTCGAGACCGGGCTCCTCGAGCTTCTTCGGCGGAAACGGCGGCCTCGGATACTGCTCGATGTACTTCTCGACAGGCGACGCGTGCTTCGGCATGCCCGGAAGCGCTGCAATCGCGCAGCCACGCACATCATCGAAGCTCGCAGCGACGGCAAGGCATACGCGTTGCTCGGTATCTGGTCATGAGGACCATGACAAAACTATTCGCGCTCGGCGGCGTCGGTGCGATCGGCGCTGGAGTATTCGCAGCGGTTCGCAGGGCGCGTCGCAATGCGGCGATGAAACGGGCCGTGAGCGACGCGTTCGACTACGGCGATCTCGACAATCCCGTTGTCGTTAGCGAGGAATTCGTCATCGTCGGCGCGGCGCCGCCCTGATCACTCGTGCCAACGAAACCGTTCGATGTAGTCAGGGTCGCTGCTGCCGAACGCGGCACCGATCCCGATCAGCAGCATCAGCTCGCGCGGCTCCTCGGCAGGCGGCGTCATCGAACGCGCCACGGCGTGATCGGTAACCGTTGGCGCCGCGAGCACGCGGATGAAGAAGCGCGACTCGGAGATGCGTAGCGAGCCATCGTCGGCGCCGCCGCGCACGCGGAGCGCGAGGCCGACGCCGTAGCGCGCAGGATCGAGCTCGGGCTCGTTGCGCTGATACCACCAGCGCTCGAGGATCCCCTGGAGCTCGATGCCGACCTCGACATCGCGCGCATCGACCCACGACCGCCATAGGCCGTC
Source organism: Kofleriaceae bacterium (assembly GCA_036274355.1). Taxonomy (GTDB): domain Bacteria; phylum Myxococcota_A; class Polyangia; order Haliangiales; family Haliangiaceae; genus JABFXX01. The sequence goes on from DASUFX010000485.1 coordinate 6,084, forward strand.
GAACAAGCGGAGGCGCACGCTCGAGCCGAGCACGAACGCACGCGGTTGATCGTTGTCGACATACGATCGTCCCGAGCCTTCGACAGCGACTCCGACGCGACCGCTCCACCACGCGGCTTCGACCGCGAGGCCGATCATCCCCGACGGTTGTTCGGCGGATGGCGACCACACGACAGAGCCGCCGATCATCGGTGTTGCTTCACCGTCGGCCGCGGCGTCGGCGCCGCTGATCAAGAATGCAAGAATTCCGAACGCAGCGCCGCTAACTGCCCTCATAGTGATCGAGCATGCGGATCCTCGTCGGAGTGCACAGTCCGGATGTTGTCGCCTACCTCAAATCTATCCTGCGTAGGGCGACGTAGCGCGCTCGCGCCTCAGCGCCAGGTGAGCTGGCCAATATAGTCGCGCTTGCCGATGTCGACGCCGTTGTGACGCAAGATCGCGTACGCGGTCGTCAGGTGGAAGTAGAAGTTCGGCTGCGAGTGCTCGACGAAGTAATTGATCGCCGTCATCGACTTACCTTCCCAGCGCGGCGTCGTGACCGTACGGTCCCCGACCCCCGCGAAGTCCTTCTCGGAGAACGTGTCGAGGTAGCTGACCACGGTCGCGATCCGCTTCTTCAGCTCGTCCATGGTCTGCTCGGTGTCGGGATGCGACGGCGGCTCTTTCCCGGCGAGACGCGACGCCGCGAACTTCGCCTGATCACACGTCGCCTGCACCTGACGCACGAACGCGAACTGATCGGGCGCGAGGCGCGCTTGTACGAGCACGTTCGGATCGAACTTCTTCGCGCTTGCGTGCGCGACCGCTTTGTCGATGCAGCCGTCGAGGCTGCGCAGCAGTTTCTTCATCTCGAGGATGAACGGGTAAATGGACATGCCCGTGCGTAACACGGCCGGCGGCACGCGTGCGCCTCACCGGACAGGCAGGTCGGGAGCGACCGGCATCGCGTGGCCGCGAAATGCGCGGATGACGTAGTAGACGATCGACGCGACGCCCCACGCGAGACCGACGACTACGCCCGCATCGACGATGCCGCGCCACGGCTGCGCGAGCTGGCGTACGAGGATCACGATGCCGACGATGCCGACGGTGATGCACCACGACACGACGAGCCTGCGCCTCGTCGCGTGCACGAGCCCCATGCAGTAGAGCGGTGCGAGGATCACGAAGAGCGGCCGCGGCGCTGCGTCGAGCGCGCGTGCACGGGCGACGACGCGTGGCGAGAAGTTGCGATGGAACGCGCGATAGCCCTCGGAGTACGCGTTGAACGCGAGCCACACGACGAGCACCGAGATCTCGATCGCATCGAGTGACTGCTCGAACAGCCCGATGGCCTGCGGCGTCAACCGATACAGCGCGTCACCGAGCAGCGCGACGACACCGGCGATCCCCCACAGCGCTGGCGCACGCACTCACGCACTCGTCGCGGGAGGATTCGCCGTGTAGCCCGGCTGAGGTCCCTTGTAGAAGATTCGACCTGCACCGCCACCGCCGCCACCGCCGTTCTCGTTCGCGTTGACGTTGTCGCCGCCATTCTCGCCGTCGCCGGTACTCGCGCCAGTGCCGCCGGCACCGCCGTTGACACCGCCGGCACCGCCCGTGCCGCCGCCCGTGAGCGACGCGTTCTCTCCCGGCATTCCCATCGAAGTACCACCGGCGCTCGCCGCACCTCCGCCACCACCGCCATTCGCGCCGAGCATTCCCGCGCCATTGAACGTGCGCGCCTGCACGAAGATCATGCCGCCCGAGCCACCGCCGCCGGCCGCCGCGCCATCGTTCACGGTCGAGCCGCAACCGGGTCCGCCGCTGCCACCGCCACCACCGACGTTGATCGAGCCGTCGATCGTGAGCGTGCCGCCTGCGGAAAGCTGGATCGCGCCGCCGCCCGCACCGGCCGATGGCAGACAGCTACCCGGACCAGCACCGCGTCCACCGCCAGAACCACCGACGAGCATCGTCGCATCGCCGTAGCTGACACCGGCGAGCCCGCCTTCACGGTTGTCGACCGCGCCGCCTGCACCGCCAGCTGTTCCGAAGCCACCGCCGCCACCGCCCGCATCCGAGTTACTCGAGCCGGCCATGCCATTCCCACCGACGCCCATGCCGGACGTCTGCTGGCCACCGCCTGCGCCCGGCATCATCATGTTCGCCGATGCATCGATCGCCATCGTGACCGAGATGTCGTTCGTCGCGACGATGATGAGCGGCTTGTCTCCGCGCACGGTGATATGCGCGTCGAGCGTGAATGACGCCGCCTGCATCACCATCACGTCGGGGCCATTCTCCTGGCCAATCGTCGAGAGCACGAACGCGCCCGATGCGCCCGGCGAAATCGTGCCGGTCGACGTATCGATCATCGTCATCGACAAGATGCGGACGTCCGACGTGCTGGTCAGCATGTCTTCGACGGCCGGCGACAAGTGCGCGATGTCGAACTTGCCGCCTGCCCCGTCGTGCTTGGCGTCGGCGGCAATGCAGCGCGAGTCATCAGGATGCGCGGCGCAAAACTCGGGATTGAGCTCCTTGCCGCAGCCGAGCGCGAGCAACAGCCACCACACGCGCATCAGAACGTACCCGCCCAGATCACGCCGCCGATCACGCCGACCGCCCCGCCGATCGCGAGCGGCGCGCCGATC
>DASUFX010000486.1:0-17706 GCA_036274355.1 Kofleriaceae bacterium
CCGAAGAAAGCGGCCGCGCCGCGTAAGAAGAAGGTGAAGGCCGCTGCAGGCTCGGTGGGCCTTACTGCCGACGAAGTCGCGTCAGGTTCACCGCCGGCCGAGGTCACGAAGCTCGAGAAACAGATCGAAGCTGCGGACGGCAAGGTGCTCGCGGTCTACCGAGAACCCCTAGGTGGTCATTGGGTTGCGCTCGCTGCGCTCCCGCTCGACAAGGTCAAACCGACGCCGTATCAGCGCGAGCTCTCCAAGGCGCACGCCGATCGTTTGGCGATGGTGATTCCCAAAGTCGGGCGTTTCCTCGATCCGGTGATTGCGGTTCCGGATGCTGCGGGCACGTTCATAACGCCGAACGGCATGCACCGGCTCGCGGCGCTCGGTCAGCTCGGCGCGAAGACGGTCGTCGCGCTCGTGATGCCGGAGCCCGAGATCGCGTTCCGCATTTTGGCGCTCAACACCGAGAAGGCGCACAACCTGAAGGACAAGGCACTCGAGGTGATTCGCATGGCGCGCGCGATCGCGGCGGAAGACGATCGCAGCGAAGAGAAGATGTCGTTCGAGCTCGAGCTACCGCAGCTCGTAACGATCGGCGTCTGCTACGAGAAGAACCCGCGGTTCTCGGGTGGCGCGTACAACTCGGTCGTCGGCAAGTGCGAGTCGTGGTCGACCGATCCGATGAGCAAGAGCTTGAAGCTGCGCGAGGCACACGCGGACAAGCTGCTCGAGCTCGACGAGCTGGTCGGCCAGGCCGTGCAGAAGCTGAAGGACGCTGGCTGGACGAGCGGCTACTTGAAGCCGATCGTCGTCGCGCGCATCAACCCGCTTCGCTTCGTGAAACAAGGCAAAGACGAGAAGAGCGACTTCGACAAGACCATCGACAAGATGATCGACGGCGCGAAGAAGTTCGACGCCTCGAAGGTGAAGGCGCAGGACGTCGTCCTCGCCGCCACGGTTGGCGGCGGCGAAGACACGAACTAGCGCCCACTAGCGCTCGCGGTTAGAAGAAGTAGTAGTGGATGCCGCCACCGATCGTTTGACCGGTGATCGCGACACCGCTTGCGTCCATCGTGCCGATCGAGACGCCGACCTGCGCGCTGATCGCGACGTTCGCGGCAAGGAACAACCGGATCTGCGCACCCGGGTCGATAAAGAGGCCGGTCTGGCGATCGGCCCCCATCGGGGCATCGAGGCTGACGATACCTAGCGACCCGCCGATGCCGAAGTCGGACATCGCGGTCGAGTGCACGTGGTAGTAGAAGCGGCCGCCGATCGTGAAGTCGGTGTTGTCCGGGCCGTCACCATCTTCGAAGCCCAAGAAGCCGCCGACGTGGAACGCTCCGGCATCGTAGGTGAGCGAGGCTCCGCCGAGCGCGAACGGCGTGATGGGGGTGATCATGAATTCGGCGCCAACACCGATCGAGCCTTCTTGCCCGCCTGCGTGCGCGACACCCGAGGCCGTAAGTAACGCTGCTGCAACTAGAGTGGTCTTCAGCATGCCTGAATGCTCACCCGCCATGGATCGACAATCAAGTATGCTGCCCGCGTGATCTCGGCGGAGCTGGACCTACACGACTTGGACGCGCGCCATTGGCGAAATGCGTGGCGTCTGCTCGTACCTCCCCGCGTGCTCGACAAGCCGCGCTGGGCGCTCGTCATCATCGACGGCACGCCGGACAACGTCGTCAAGGTGATCATCGCGGGCGCGGATGCGCGCGGCTCGATCGATCCGGCGAGCGCACCATTGCCAGGAGTCGGCGAGAAGGCGCTCGGCGCATATGCGAAGCAGCTCGGCGTCGGCTCGGTGATCGTCGTCGATCGGCACGTGGTGAAGCAGTTGTCGTCGGAGATCGAGAGCACGTTGCGCTTCGATCAGGATGGCATCGCGCAGGGTCTCGTCGCGCTCAAAGCGCTCAAGAAGCACGCCGGCAAGGGCGTGTGGACCGAGCCGCCGCTGCTCGAGCTGTTGCCGACACCGGCGATGGATCCGATCCAGCGCACGTTCGATCTGCTCGTGCCCGATCGCAGCGCACTCGTCGCGTACGTGATCGAAGACGACTGTCAGCGCGTGCATACGTCGATCATCGCGGTCAAAGAGGACGGAGATATCGTACGCGCCGCTACGCATCGCGCGATCGCTGATCTCGTGCCCGAGACCAAGCTCGCGCTCGCGTGGACCACGCAGTACAAGCGCGTGCTCGACGCCGTCGAGGAGCGGTTCGCGAAGCCGTCGATCGCGCTATTCATCGAGCGCGGAACGTTGATGAAGGTGCTGACCGGTCCGAGCGATCAGCTCGCACGCGAGTACAACGCGAAGAACGTGATCATCGATCCGGTGCCGGCCTGGCTGCTCGGGTTGCTCGGCGGCGCTGCCGTCGCTGCGATGGCCGGTCGTGCCGGCAAGGCGCTCGCCGCGATGCTGCCAACCGCCACGCGAGAGCGCGCCAGTGCGCTCGTCGCCCGTGCTCAGGATGTAATGAAGGAATCAGGAGCTCACCCCTTCGCGCTCCTGGGATTCGATCCGATCGAATTGTGGTCCCGTCTCAAGCACCACTATCGGCCCTGAGATCGACCGCCAAGACGCCGCCGGACGCCAAGATCAGAGATCCTTTTCGGGGCTTGGTGTCTGCCGGCGTCTTGGCGGTTCAATCTCTTCGCAGTGTCTCCTGCGTGGTCGTTAGCGGATCACCGGGAATGTGCTCGAGCAAGCCATCGAGCTCCGCGTAGCGCTCGCCACAGCGCTTGCACTTGAGATCGTCCGGTAGTGTCTCACCGCAATTGCACACCCACCCAACGCGACGCCCGGGTGTTCCGATGACCAACGCATGTGGCGGTACGTCCGCCGTCACGACCGCCCCAGCACCGATCATCGCGTACTCGCCAATCGTCACGCCGCAGATGATCGTCGCGTTGGCTCCGACGGTCGCGCCTTTGCAGACGAGCGTGCGCGCGTACTCGTCCTTGCGCTGGACGTGAGCGCGCGGATGCTTGACGTTCGTGAACACGCAGCACGGGCCGAGGAACACGTCGTCCTCGAGCGTGACGCCGTCATAGATCGAGACGTGGTTCTGGATCCGGCAGCCGTGACCGATCCGGACCTTGCCGATGAAGCAGCCCTGGCCAATCGAGCACCGATCGCCGATCCACGCGCCCTCCATGACATGAACGAAGTGCCACAGCTTGGTGTCGCTACCGACATGCGTTTGCTTGCCGTCGACGATCGCCGTGGCGTGGATGAAGTTGTCCGGACGCGGCATCGCGCATAGGATGTGCCTAGCTGTGCCCAAGCGTCCACCCCGTCTGGCTCGCGAGCTTGCGGTTCCCCGCGATTTGCGGGGGGCGGGACCGACCCGCGCTCACGCCGCGGACGGTAACGAGCTCTGGCACGCCGACGTGCTCGAGCTGCTCGGCAGACTGCCGGACGGAAGCGTCGACCTCGTCGTCACCGATCCGCCGTATGCGATCGCGAAGGAGAGCTGGGACGAGTTCGAGTCGCTCGACGCCTATGTCGATTGGTGCGACCGCTGGCTCGCCGAGGTCGCGCGCGTGCTCGCGCCGCACGGTTCGGCCTACGTGTGCGGGTTCTCCGAGATCCTTGCCGACGTGAAGGCGCGCAGCGCGAAGCGATTCGCGAACTGCCGCTGGCTCATCTGGTACTACCGAAACAAAGCGAACCTCGGCAAAGACTGGGGCCGCTCGCACGAATCGATCCTTCACCTGCGCAACGACGACGCGCGCATCGACGTAGACGCCGTGCGCGTGCCCTACAACGGACACACGACGAAGTACCCGGCGCGCGTGCAGGCGGTGAATTCGCAGTACGGCCGCGGTGTGCGTCGCGATCGCTGGGAGCCAAATCCGCTCGGCGCGAAGCCGCGCGACGTCATCGAGATCCCGGTGATCTGCAACGGCATGTCCGAGAAGACGCCGCACGCGACGCAGAAGCCCGAGGCACTGATCGAGCGCCTGATCCTCGCGTCGAGTGCGAAGGGTCAGCTCGTCGTCGATCCGTTCGTCGGCTCGGGCACGACCGCGGTCGTTGCTGCGAAGCTGGGCCGAAAATGGCTCGCGGGCGATGCCGACGCGCGATACGTCGGGCTCGCCCGAGACAGGCTCCAGGCCTCAGGCTCCAGGCTTCAGCCAGAACCAAGAACCAAGAGATCCTGACCCGAAACGAACAACACCCGCACAGTCATGCGGGTGTCGTCCGAATCTGCCCCGAGGCCTGAGGCCCGAGGCCCGAGGTCCGAGGCCTGCTACAGCGAGGGCGTCAGGCCCATCTCCTTGACCAGGTGATCGGCGCCGTCGACGGCATCCATCATCCAGATCATGTAGCGCGCGTCGACGTGGATCGTGCGCGACGTCTGGCCGTTGAACAGCACGTCAGACGACACGCCTTCCTTGTTGCCGTCGAACGCGAGACCGACGAGCTCGCCCTTGTTGTTGAGCGTCGGCGAGCCCGAGTTGCCGCCGGTGATGTCGAGGTCGCTGAGGAAGTCGACCGGCAGCTCGCCGCCGAGCGTGAGGTCGGCATACGGGCCGAACTTCTTCGCCTTGATCGCCGCGAGCTCGTTGGCCGGCGCGTCGAACGGCGCCTTGCCGGTGTTCTTCGCGAGGATCTGCGACGCCGTCGTGAACGCCCAGTCCTCCTGCGCCTTCGACTCCGGCTTGAACGACTTCACCGTGCCGTAGGTGACGCGGAGCGTGCCGTTCGCGTCGGGCGCGAGTGCGCCACCGAGGACTGCCTTCAGGCCTTCGGCGTACGACGGCGTGACGAGCACGAGCTCGCCGGCCCGCGCGTCTTCCTTCTTCTCGTCGGCCTTGACGGTCGACCAGATGCGCTGTGCCGCCATCACGAACGGATCCTTCGACGCCTTGATCTGCGCCATCGTGCCCTTCGTGAGCAGGTCGATGCGGACCTTCTCGTCCTCGAGCTTGGTGTCCTTGTACCAGGCGTCGAGCGTCTTATCGATCAGCGCCTCGTCGATCTTCGTGCCCTTCTTGACGCCGAGCAGCGTGGCGAGCCACGGGCGATCCGCCTCGGGGAGCGCGAGCGAGCGCATCAGATTGATGCGGAAGCTCTCGCGATCGAGCGTGCGATCGAACGTACGCACGAACGACTTCTGACCGGCGACCGAGCGCGGCAGATCGCGCTCCTGGAAACCCGGCTTGCGATCCATATCTTTCTTCGCGCGCTGCTCGGCCCAGCGGGTGAGGGAAAGCGCCGTCGAGAGGAACTTGCTGCCGCCGAACGTCGCGCCGCGCTCGAAGTCGACGCGCGCGGTACGGAACTCGTCGGCGAGGATGTGCTCGAGCTTCTCGATGTTCGCCTTGTGGATCTCGTTACCTGGCTGCGCGGCCCACTCTTTGACCTTCTTGTCGAGCTCGTCCTTGCGCTGCAGGATGTCGCTCTTCTTGATGCCGTCGAGCTGGCCCTGAAACTTCTCGAGACCGTTCTGGATGAACTGCTTCTGGTTCGTCGCCTTGATCGCGGTCGCGTTCTTGTCGCCGAGGTGCGACTCCATCAGGTTGTACTTCTGCTGCAGGTACTCGATGTAGAACGGCAGATGCCACTCGACGTCGTGGTGGATCTCCGAAGCCGTATCGAGGCGGCTCGTCGAGCCCGGATAGCCAGTGACCATCACGAAGTCGCCCGGCTTGAGACCGGCGGTCGTGACCTTGAGCCAGTGCTGCGGATGGAATGGAACGTTGTCTGCCGAGAACTCGGCCGGCTTGCCGTCCTTGCCGACATACGCGCGATAGAACGACCAGTCACCGGTGTGGCGCGGCCACGCCCAGTTGTCGATCTCGCCACCGTAGTTGCCGACTGCGCGCTGCGGCACGTAGACCAGGCGCACGTCCTTGATCTCGAGCATCTCGATCAGCTGGTACATGCTGCCACGGAAGAACGACGACACCTGGCAACGCAGCCACGGCCGATCCTTCTCGCACGCAGCGACCTGCTGCTTGTAGCGCTTCTCCGATTCCTCTTTGCGCTTGATCGGATCCTTGATCTTCTCGAGGCCGTCGCGCATCTCCTTCGTGATGTCCTTGTAGGCCTGGACCACCATCACGCGCTGCGACGGGCTCGCGAGGATCTCGTCGGCGCGGGTCTTCGCGAGGAAGCCGTTCTCGATGAGGTTCTTCTCGGGCGTCGAGTTGTAGTTCAGCGCGCCCTGCACGCAGTGGTGGTTCGTGACGATGAGACCGTCCGGCGACACGAACGATGCGGTGCAGCCACCGAGCGAGACGATCGCGGCCAGCGGATCGCTGAGCGGATCGGAGAGCGCTTCCGCGTTCAGCTTCACGCCCATCTTCTGGAACGTGTCGACGTGCTGCGGCAACGTCATCTGCATCGGCATCCACATGCCGCCCGGATCGCTGTACTGCCTCCGGAAATCGAGTTGCGGATCGGCCGGCCGTGGCGCTGCGGCTTCGTGCTGCTCGGCGCTCGCGGTTTCCGACGATTGCTTGCTCGGACCTAGGTCACTCGTCGTGACCGCTTGCTTGTTGCTGCCTCCACAGGCAGCGACCAACAACCCACACAGGATGGCGTTCCTCTTCATGGGCGCCATGTACCACAGTCGATCTATGGATCCGATTCTCCTGGCGTTCGACTACCGCTGACATCTCTGCGACTTGTCTTCACGCGACAGGGTGCGACAGCCGCGGGCAGATTGACGCTAGTCGTCGAACGCAAAATTGGCGAAGAAGTTGGCGACTTCCTCTTTGGGCACCTGCTGGCGCGCTTCCTCTGCGAGATCGCGGATCTCGAGCAGCTCGTCAGGGATTTCCAGTAGGAAGCGCGACGGCGTGCGCGGGACGGCGCGCCCACGCGAGACGCGCAGGCACGCTCGCGTCAAGTAGAGCTTTCGCTGAGCGCGAGTGATCCCCACGTAACAGAGCCGGCGTTCCTCGCTGACGTCGGTCGCGTGATCGGCATCGAGCACGTCGGTCGCCTGCGGCTGCAGCGTGCGGATGTGCGGCAGCAATTCCTCCTCGAGACCGATCATGAAACAGACCGGGAACTCGAGACCCTTCGCGCCATGCAGCGTGGTGAGCACGACCTTGTCGCCGCTGTCGTCGTGCTTCTCGTCGTTGTCGGACGCGAGCGAGAGCTGGCGCAGGTACTCCGCGAGCTCGCGCGAGCCCTTGCCCTTCTGTGCCCAGCGCTCGAGCGAATTGAGCAGGCCGGTGACGTTGTCGATGCGGCGCTGCGCAGCGGCCTGGCTCGGCGCGGCCGCGCGCAGATCGTCGTAGAGCCGGATGTCCTCGATCAGGCCTTTCGTCGTCGCCACGACATCGAGCCCGTTCTGGAACCCGGTGGCCGTGCGTTCGATGACGTGAACGAGCTCGAGGATGCCGTTGCGCGCAGCGCCATGCACGCTGCGTGCGGCTGGGTCTGCAGCTTCGGGGCTCGCGACGACCTTCAGCGCTTCCCACAGCGTCGTGTTCGCCGCCTGCGATGCCTGCACGAGCTTCTCGATCGTCGTCGCACCGATGCCGCGCGCTGGATAGTTGATCACGCGGCGGAGCGCGAGCTCGTCACGCGGGTTGAGCGCGACCCGCAGGTACGCGATGACGTCTTTGACTTCCTTGCGCTCGAAGAACTGCTGCCCGCCGTACATCACGTATGGAACCTCGGCCGCGCGCAGCTCTTCTTCGAGGACCTTCGACTGCAGGTTCGAGCGGTAGAGGATCGCGATATCGGAGAAGCGCCGGCCATCCTTGTGGATGTTCCGGATCTCTCGCGCGACCCACTTCGCTTCGTCCTCGGCACTCTGCGCGACGGCGTGCGTGATCTTCTCGCCGTCACCGAGCTGCGACCACAGCGTCTTGCCGTGGCGATCCTTGTTGTTCGCGATCACCGTGTTCGCCGCGGCGAGCACGTTCTTCGTCGAGCGATAGTTTTGCTCGAGCTTGACGATCTTTGCGCCCGGGAACACGCGATCGAACTGCAGGATGTTCGTCGGATCGGCGCCGCGCCAGCTGTAGATCGATTGGTCGTCGTCGCCGACCACGACCAGGTTGCCGTGCTGCTCGACGAGGCTCTGCACCATGCGCAACTGCGCTTTGTTGGTGTCCTGGAACTCGTCGACCATCACATACTGGAAGCGAGACGCCCAGCGAGCGCGCACATCCTCGTCGCGCTGAAACAGCCGCACCGGCTCGACGATCAGATCGTCGAAGTCGAACGCGGCGCACGCACGCAGCGTCTCTTGATACTTCGGATAGACCTGGACGGTCATCGCATCGTAATCGTCAGCGGGGTTGCCCTCGTACTCGTCCGGCGCGATGAACGCATTCTTCGCGAGCGAGATCCGCGTCTGCACCGCTTTCGCGTCGTAGCGGCGATCGCCGTCGTGCAGGTGACGCATCGCTTCGCGGATCGCACCGAGCTGATCCGATTGATCGTAGATCGCGAAGCCGCGCGGCAGCCCGAGCGCCTTGCGCTCCATCCGCAGGATCTGGAGCCCGAGCGCGTGGAACGTGCCGATCGTGAGCTCGCGCGCGAGCTGCTTGTCGCCGAGCAAGTGCGCGATGCGCTCGCGCATCTCTTCGGCCGCTTTGTTCGTGAACGTCACCGCGCAGATCGCATGCGCGGGCACGCCTTGCGCGAGCAGGTGCGCGATCCGAAACGTGATGACGCGCGTCTTGCCCGAGCCGGCGCCCGCGAGCACGAGCAGAGGACCTCCACCGTGGCTCGCCGCCTCCCGCTGTGGCGCGTTGAGCTTGCTCAGATCGACTGCAGACACCGAGCGGACGACGCTACGGATCTGGGATCGATCCGTCAACCGGGAGTGCTACGCTGCGCGCGTGGATCGCTACACCGCCCTCGTCGAGGCGCTGCGGAAGGAGATCCCTGGATTTCGGATCGTGCGCAAGGATCAGTCGCGCTTTCATCGCGCGATCCACTACGGCCTGATGGCGATCACGTTTGGCCAAATGCGCCGTTACCTCGATTCGTACCAGACCACGATCGGTAAGACGGTCTATGTCACGTCCGATTGGGACGAGACCCCGGCCGATCAGCGGTACGTCACGCTTCGGCACGAGGCGATCCACTTGCGGCAATTTCGCAAGCTGACGCTTCCGCTGATGGCCATCGTGTACGTGCTCCTGCCGCTGCCGATGGGGCTCGCCTATGGGAGAGCGCGCCTCGAACAGGAGGCTTACGCCGAGTCGATTCGCGCCGCGGCCGAGGTTTGGGGTAACGATGCGGTACGCAGCCCCGAGTACCGCAACTACGTGATCGAACAATTCACAGGCGCATCGTACGGTTGGATGTGGCCGTTCCGTCGAAGTCTCGAGCGCTGGTACGACCAGATCCTCGCCACACTCGTGGAACAACGATAACGTCGGGGATCGAACGGTGAGCGATCCGATCGTAGGCATCGACCTGGGAACGTCGAACACGGTAGTCGCCCATGCCAGCGACCCCGGGAACGTTCAGATCCTCGCCGATGCCAACGGCTACAAGATCCATCCGTCGGTCGTGTCGTTTCATCCGACCGGCGGTGTCGTGGTGGGCGCAGCGGCCAAGCAGCGCAAGGTCATCGATCCGAAGAACACGATCTACTCAGTCAAGCGCCTGATCGGGCGCACGTTCGATTCCAAGGAAGTGCAGACCGCGAAGCAGCGCTCACCATTCCAGATCAAGGACGGCGCAAACCAGCTGCCGATCATCGTCACGCGCGGTGGCGAGTTCGCGGTGCCCGAGATCTCGGCGATCGTGCTCGACCACGCGAAGAATGTCGCGACGCACGCACTCGGAACGCCAGTGAGCCGCGCGGTCGTTACCGTGCCCGCAAGCTTCAACGATGCGCAGCGTTCGGGGACGGCGACCGCTGGGTCGATCGCAGGGCTTACCGTCGTGCGCGTGCTCAACGAGCCAACCGCGGCGGCACTCGCGTACGGCAACCTGCGTAGCCTCCGCGAGACGATCGCGGTCTACGACTTCGGTGGCGGCACGTTCGATATCACGATCCTCAAGCTGAGCGATCAGGTCTACGAGGTGCTCGGCACCGCAGGAGACACGTTCCTCGGCGGCGACGATCTCGACGAGCGGCTCGTTGATCGCATGGTCGAGAAGTTCCTGATGGAGAACCGCGTCGACCTCCGCCAGAACGAAGTGTCGATGATGCGCCTGCGCGCGGTGGCAGAGCAGGTGAAGATCGAGCTGTCGCGCCGTAACCGCGCGATGGTGCGGATCGACGAGATCGCTTACGGCCCGAAGGGCAAGGCGCTCGATCTGCAGATCGAGATCAAGCGCGACGAGTTCGTGCGTCAGGTCGCCGACATCATCGACCGCACGTTCCCGGTCTGCGAGGAGGCGCTCAAGCTCGCGAACCTCTCGATCGATTTCATCGACGACGTCATCCTCGTCGGCGGCACGACGAAGATCCCGTACGTGCGAGATCAGGTCGCGAAGTTCTTCTCCAAGGCGCCACGCACCGACGTCAATCCCGAGGAGGCAGTCGCTGCCGGTGCCGCGCTACAGGCGAACGCACTCGATCGCGTGCTGTCGGGCCGCAAACCGTCGCGCCAGATCCCGGTGCAGTCGTTCGAAGGCGAGACGTTCGGCGGTGAAACCGCGAACAAGACGGTCACGTACCCCGAAGCGCCCGCCGGCCAGTCGTTCATCGAGATGGCGATGGCGCAGGCCGCGCCCGACGAGGATCTGCTCGAACCGACGGGCGAGCGGCCCCCCGGTCCGCGCAAGACCCAGGCGTATGCACAGGTCGAGATGCCGAGGCCGGGGCGTCCCGGCGAGCGCGCAGCGACGCGCGGCGACCACCACGACGTGTTCGAGGACCGCACACCGCCGCCGGTCTCTCCGACACAGCCGGTGCTCGGCCGGATGACGAAGCAGAACATCACGCCGCCTCCCGCCGCGAAGGGCGGGCCGCCGGTGAAACCGCCGCCGACGCCACCGCCGCGCACCGCAACGCAGCCCGTGCCGGTCGTGCGCCGTCCGCCGACGCAGCAACCGCTACCGAAGACGATCACGATTCCGCCGTCGAAGTCCGGGCCCGTGATGGTGCCGCCGGTGCCGCCCGGTCCCGCGAGCACGCTGCGCGGTATCGCGCCGGTTCACGAAGAGGACGAGGACACCACCGGCTTTCCGAACCTGACGACCGAGAAGTCGATCACGGACCTCGATCTCGAGACATCCCCGGCGTCGACCGCGAAGGGCTTCGCGCCGCACGTCCCGGTAGCCACGCCGCAAGCCAAGACGATCGTCGTCGAGCCACCGCTCGCAGCGCCACTACCGAGCGCGCCGCAGGCCGTTCCGGTGATGGCGCCACCGTCCCCGATCGTCATCGACGTGACGCCGCGCGGGCTCGGCATCGGCACAGTCGCGGGCTTCTGCGAAGAGCTGATCCGCCGCAACTCGCGCGTGCCGACCGAGATCCGCAAGCTGTTCACGACGTCGCGCGACAGTCAGGACTCGGTACGCATCATCGTGTGCCAGGGCGAGTCGCGCCGGCTCGACAACAACACGGTGATCGCGGATCTGCGCCTCGAGAATCTGCCGCGCCGCCCGCGCGGTGAAACGTCCATCGAAGTCACGTTCGCACTCGACGCGAATGGAATCCTCCAAGTGCGCGCACGTGACGCGCAGACCGGCGCCGAGCAACGCGCGTCGCTCGACATCGTCGGCACGATCCAGCAGGGTGACGTCGACGCAGCCCGCGAAAAGCTGCAGGCTCTCCGCCGCTGAGAAGGCCTCCGGCCTCTGGCCTCAGACCTCCGTGGGGCATCAGACGTCGGGCCGCAGACGTTCGCACCGCGGGCTGCTCGTTCCGGACCTCGAGCTTCGCCTCGGCAGCTCGAGCCTGATGCCTGCGACCCAGCCTGAAGCCTGAAGCCCGAGGCCTGAGCTACTCGCCGCCTTCTTGCGGATCGCTCGAATCAGCCGGAACCGCGCCGCGCGTCGTGCCCTTCTTCGACGGCTTCTTCTCTTCCGGCTTCTTCGCTTCGGTCTTCTTCTCGTCGGCGGCCGCTTCCTTCTTCATCTCGGCGCCTTCGCACCACGGCATGTCGAGCTTGCTCTTCTCGGCGAGCGACTTGTTGTCCATGATCGCGAGCTGGCCGAGCCGATCTCCGCGCAGCAGCACGAGCAGGCTCTTGCCACCGGCGACGACCGTCGCGCCCATCAGCGGCCCCGACGCCTTCTGAATGCCTTCTTTGCACTTGTCGGTGACCTTGTCGCCGTCGACCCAGTACGCGTCGAGCTCGGCGGGCTTGCACGCGAGCTTCGGCATCTTGCGGACGAACTTCGCGCGTGCGCCGGTGTTGACGTCGTACGCGTTGAGGAACTCCATGCCCTTCTCGCCGAGTGCGACACGCGTCTTGTCGAGGATCGAGAACGACCCGTGATACGTCGAGACCGGCTTGTCATCCTTGCTACCGAGGCTCGTGATCGGACCGAGCTTCGTGCCGTCGGTCTTGAACACCCAGACCGCGGAGTACGGCCCTTCGTCCGCACCCTCGACGAGGATCGTCTCGCCGACGAAGTGGACCGCCTTCGGCTCGTTCGTCACGCCCTTGTCGCCGCGGATGCTGAACGACGACTCGTGCGCCTTCGAGGCTGCGTTGAAGATGTGCACCTCGTCATCGGCGAGCACCGCGACCTTCGAGTTGTCGAGATTGTGCGCGATGTACACCTTGTTGGACTTCGGTGCGGTCGGCAGGCAGTAGCCCCGCGCGCACTTGCCGTCGAGCAGCACCGCGAAGCCACGGCCCGGCAGCGGCTCGGGATCCTTGTACTCGAGCTTGCCGCTCATGACGTCGAGCTTCCAGCACGCGACCGGACCGAGCAGCCGCGTGGGATCCTGATCGAAAGCGCATACGAGTGCGTCGCGGCCCGCGGCACCGAGCTCGAGCCGAGGCGCGTTCTCTTCCTTGAGCGCGACTGGCAAGCACGACGAACCCTTCGGGACGATCGCCTCGGCCTCTTCCTGACGCTTCCTGGCGCGGTCTTCCTCGGTTTCCGGTTTGGCAACCGGCTTCACTTCGGTGTCGACCGGCTTCTTCGGAGCCTTCTTCTCGCCGCCGCCGCACGCACCGAGTAGCCCCACGAGCGCATAAGAAACGACTACGTAGCCCCTCATGCCGATCGTTGTACCGTCGGCGACAGGCTGATACAAGGAGCTGTGGCACGTCGTACGCGCATCGAGCGCAACACGAAGGAGACGCAGATCAGCGTCGACCTCGATCTCGACGGCACCGGCAAGCGGTCGATCAAGACGCCGGTCCCATTCCTCTCGCACATGCTCGACGCGTTCGCGAGGCACGGCGTGTTCGACCTCGAGGTCAAGGCGACCGGCGACACCGAGATCGACGGTCACCATACCGTCGAGGACATCGGGCTCGTGCTCGGCAACGCGTTCGAACAGGCGCTCGGCGACCGCGCCGGCATCGTGCGCTACGGCTGGGCGACGCTGCCGATGGACGAAGTCATGGTCACGGTCGCACTCGATTTCTGCGGCCGACCGGCCTTCGTGTGGAAGGTGCAGGGGCTGGAAGGCAAGTGGATCGGCGACTTCGACTGCGAGCTCGCGAAAGAATTCTTCGCGGCATTCGCGACCCGCGCTCAGTGCAATTTGCACGTGAACGTCCATTACGGCGGAAACGCTCACCACATGATCGAATGCATCTTCAAGGCATTCGCTCGCGCAGCCGATGCGGCGACGAGAATCGATCCTCGCCTCGGCGGTGCGGTACCATCGACAAAGGGTACGCTCACGGAGTGATCGCAATCCTCGACGTCTGTTCTGGCAACCTGCGCTCGGTCGAGCGTGCGGTCGCTCACGTCGGAGGCAATGTCGTCGTCACGCGCGATCCCGAAGCGGTCCGCAAAGCGGACAAGCTGATCGTGCCAGGGCAGGGCGCGTTCGGCGTGTTCATGCGAGGGCTCGAGGAGCGCGGGCTCGGCGAAGCGCTGCGCGAGCGGATCGCGGCCGGCACGCCGTACCTAGGCATCTGCCTGGGACTGCAGGTGCTATTCGAGCACAGCGAAGAAGGCGACTGTGCGGGTCTCGGCGTTCTCCGCGGTTCGGTCAAGAAGCTCGTCCCCGGTGCGCAGGCGCTCAAGATTCCCCACATGGGGTGGAACCGCGTCGTCGCAAAACAGCCGGTACGCGGCATCGCCGACGGTACATACTTCTATTTCGTGCACTCGTACGTCGTCGTGCCGAGCGATCCGAGCATCACTGCGCTCGAAGCGAGCCACGGCGTTCCATTCTGCGCGGCGATCCAGCGCGACAACCTGTTCGCGTGTCAGTTCCACCCCGAGAAGAGCCAGGCCGTCGGTCAGCGGCTGTTGAAGACGTTCGTGGAGGCAGCGTGAAGCTGTACCCCGCGATCGATCTGCTCGGCGGCAAAGCGGTGCGCCTCGAAGAGGGACGCCGCGATCGCGCGACCGTGTTTCACGATCATCCGCCGGCACTCGTCGCCGAGCTCGCGCGCGATGGGGCAGACCGCTTGCACGTCGTCGATCTCGACGGCGCGTTTGCCGGCGCGCCACAACAATCGGATCTCATCCGCGAGATCGTGGCCGCGTCGCCGTTGCCGGTCGAAGTCGGTGGCGGCATTCGCGACCGCGCTGCGATCGATCGCGTGCTCGAGCTCGGTGCTGCGTTCGTCGTGCTCGGCACCGCGGCGGTTCGCTCACCGGCGCTCGTCGAAGATGCATGTCGCGCCCATCCCGGCCGCGTGATCGTCGCGGTCGATGCGCGCGACGGCATTGTCGCGGTAGACGGCTGGACGGCGAGTGGCGACGTCACCGCGATCGAGCTCGGCAAGCGGGCCGCGAGCTGGGGCGCTGCCGCGCTGCTGTACACCGATGTCTCGCGCGATGGTTTGCACGTCGGGCCGAACGTCGATGTCACCGCACAGCTCGCCCGCGCGGTCAGCTGCGAAGTGATCGCGTCGGGAGGCGTCGGCAGCCTCGATGATCTGTCGCGACTGCGCGAAGCCGGCATCGCCGCCGTCGTCGTCGGCCGCGCGATCTACGATCGCCGCTTCACGGTCGCCGAGGCCGCGCGCGTCGCGCATGGAGGTACGTAGTGCTCGCGCGCCGGATCATTCCGTGTCTCGATGTCAAAGACGGTCGCGTCGTCAAAGGCATCAACTTCGTCGAGCTGCGCGACGCTGGTGATCCGGTCGAACAAGCCGCGGCCTACGAAGCGCAAGGTGCCGACGAGCTGTGTTACCTCGACATCTCGGCGTCGCCCGAGGGCCACGACACGATCGTCGACATCGTGAGGCGCACGGCCGACCAGGTGTTCATGCCGCTCACCGTCGGCGGTGGCGTGCGCTCGGTCGCGGACGCCGAACGCCTGCTCGAAGCGGGCGCGGACAAGATCGCGGTCAACACCGCCGCGATTCGCCGCCCCGAGCTCGTCCGCGAGATCGCCGAGCGCTTCGGCAATCAGGCGATCGTCGTCGCCGTCGACGCGAAACGGCGCGACGCCAGCTGGGAAGTGTTCAGTCACGGTGGACGCACGCCCGAGGGACTCGATGCGATCGAATGGTGCCGCCGCGCAGCCGACCTCGGCGCAGGTGAAATCCTGCTGACGAGCATGGATCGCGACGGCACCGGCCGCGGCTACGACCTCGATCTCATCCGCACGGTCGCGCTCGCGGTCACCGTGCCGGTCATCGCGTCGGGTGGGGTCGGCAAGCTCGCCGATCTCGCAGACGGTCTCGTCGCCGGTGCCGATGCGGTGCTCGCGGCTTCTATCTTTCACTTCGGTCAGCACACGATCGGTGAAGCGAAGGCATTCCTGATCGAACGCGGCCTGGCGGTGCGGACCTGACGTGAAGGTCTATCGATCCTTCGCGCTCGCGCTCGTGCTCGCCGTGACCGGTGCGGCTGTCGCAAGCGCCGATCCGAGCTCCGACGAGAGCGCAGCGAAGAGCAAGAAGAAGAGCTCGAAGAGCTCGAAGAAGAAGACCACGTCGAAGAAGCCGGCGAAGAAACGCACGAGCCATCACTCGCGCAAGCGGACGAAGACACCTAAACCGATCCCCGGTGTGCCGCAAGACACCGACGTCACGCCCGTCACCGACCCGGGCGCGCCAGATCCGAGCTCCGACACAGCCGCGACCGACGCAGCCGCGACCGACGCAGCTACGTCCGCGCCGACCGATCCAGTCGCGACCGAGCCCGCGATCGCGCCGACCGATCCGACGCAAGTCGATCTCGACAACGCGAGCACGCCCGAGGTCACCGCCGACGCGACGGCCCCAGAGCCACCGCCACCGAAGCCCGCGGCGACCGTAACCGCGACCGTCACGCCCACGCCCAAGCCGGCCCGCCGTGGGCCTACCTGGTACGTCGGCCTGCGCGGTGGACCGTCGGTGATCGATCGCCGCGGCTACTACGAGTACAGCAGCAACCGGCAGATCTACGCGACCGAACGCAACGTGCGACTCGATCTCGTGTTCGGCCGCTACCTTTCGCGTCACATCTCGCTCGGCCTCGCGCTCGGCACCGGGCCGTACCCGAAGTTCGACGCGCCGGATCCGGCGTACGACGAGAACACGCGGTTCGAGGTGTTCCCCGCGCATGCGCGGCTCGACGTCGCACTGCATGCTGGTCCGTTCGTGGTCGGCGTCGGGGCCGGGGGTGCCTACGAGCAAGCGACAGGCACGTTCGGCGTGCAGGACCCCGACACGTTCCTGGTCACGATGCACACCGCACGATTCAAGCGGTACGGTGCGATGGGCACCGTCGACACGGGATTTCAGTTCCAGCTCGGCCCGCTCGGGCTCGAGCTGCTCGCTGAAGCCAGTGCAGTGAAGCTGATGCGCGGCACGTACGAGCACGGCATCACGACCGCCGGGCCATCCGATCGGGAGATGTGTTACGAGGCGTCGCTACTCCTCGGCGTTCGGCTGCAGTAATCAAGTTGACACCCGGATCCGCGCTGGCGAATGTAGGGCGTGTCTGTCGAGCCGTCGTTCGACGAGCAGCCGGGAGGCCTCGTGCCGTGCGTCGTGCAGGATGCCGAGCGCGGCACCGTGCTGATGCTCGCGTGGATGAACGCCGAGGCGCTGAAGCTGACGCGCGAGACCGGCATCGTCCATTTCTGGTCACGGTCGCGCCAGTCGCTGTGGAAGAAAGGCGAGACAAGCGGCAACACGCTCGCGGTCGTCGAGCTGCGGATCGACTGCGATCATGACGCGGTGCTCGTGCGCGCGAAGCCGGCCGGGCCGACGTGTCATACCGGCGCGACAAGCTGCTTCTTTCACAAGGATGACGGCACCGACGACGACGGAGTCCCGGCTGTGACGATCATCGAGCAGCTCGATCGGGTGCTGCAGGCGCGTCGCGATTCGGCGAGCGGAGAGAAAAGCTATACGAAGTCGCTGCTCGATGCGGGCATGCCGAAGATCATGGCGAAGATCGCCGAGGAGCACGGCGAGCTCGCGGCGGAATTGCCGAGTGGCGAGGACGGCAAGGTCATCTACGAGACCGCCGATCTGCTGTTTCACGTGATGGTCGGGCTGACCGCGCGGAACATCCCGATCGAGCGCGTGCTCGCCGAGCTGGCGCGCAGGTTCGGAACGAGCGGTCACACCGAGAAAGCCGCGAGGCCGAAGAAGTGATCGACCTGCTCGCACCCGGCGGTGGGCTCGAGCGTGCGATTCCATACTACGAAGACCGTGCCGAGCAGCGCACGATGTCCGCGGCCGTCG
>DASUFX010000487.1:0-10685 GCA_036274355.1 Kofleriaceae bacterium
GACCGGTTTGCCCGCGGCCGGGAACTTCAGCCAGCCAAGCGAGCGCACGAGACAGCCTGCGAGCGCTTGATCGGTCGTGTCGGCGTTCGCCGTCGTGAGCGCACCGTCACCGTCGAGCTCGACGTGCACGCGCACCTTGAACGAGAGCTGGTTCGGGTCGGCTTGATATGCCTTCTTGAAGCAGCGCACGAATGCGGCGCGCCCGGTCTCGGCGAGCTTCATCACGACGTCGTCGGGCAAACGATCGAGCTGCGCGGTCGGCGCACTTGGCGGTGCCGCGGTTTCACGTCGCGTCGGGAGCTCGTTCTTCGGCGCAGCGGGCGGGACGAGCGGCGGCTCCTTGAGCATCTCGCGGTTCGTTGGCACCACGGGGGCCTTCGGGGGCTGGTGCTCGAAGTGGCCCATCTTCGCGGGTGGGATCTCTTTCGCGATCGTGTAGAGCGGCGCCTGCTGCTTCGGCGGCGGCGGCACCTTGGGCTCGTCCGCTTCGGGCAGCGGGCAGCAGCCTGCAACCGCGATCGCGATCGCGATGACCCGTGCCCCCAGGCGCCAATCGGCCACATATGATCGATGCACGCTCGGGCATGTATGTTCAAGCGAACGTGAGTTAGCGGGCCTCACGAAGTGGTCGCGCGGAGTTAGGTGTGTGTGGCGAGAGCCGCTCAGTATTCGCGTTTACGAAAGCCGCGTCGGGTGCGCGTCTGCCGGCGTTATGATCGAGTTCATGCGGGTTTTGCCCCTTCTGGTTCTCGCGGCGTGCGGCGATCCGGCCACCACCGTCGACGCCACCCGCAGCTCGGATGCCAACCCGCCGAATGACACCAGCCTCCGCGATGCGGCGGTCCCGGCGTGGCTCGCCGGCGTGAATCTGTCGGTCGCCGAGTTCGGCGAGCAGAACCTGCCGGGCACCTACGGAACCGACTACATCTACCCGACAACTGCCGAGGTCGATTATTTCAAGTCGATCGGCATGAACACGCTGCGGGTGCCGTTTCGCTGGGAGCGCCTGCAGCGCAGCCTCAACGCCGCGTTCGATGCGACCGAGAAATCGCGTCTCGACACGTTCGTCGCGTACGCCACCGGCGCGGGCATGACCGTCATCCTCGATCCGCACAACTACGCGCGCTACGGCAACAACCTCGTCGGCTCGACGGCAGTGCCGCGCAGCGCGTTTGCCGACTTCTGGGGCAAGCTCGGCGCCGCGTACAGCAATAATCCGCGCGTCGTGTTCGGCCTCGTCAACGAGCCCCACGACATGGTCACCGAGGATTGGCTCGCCGCCGCGAACGACGCCATCGCGGCGATCCGCGCTGCCGGCGCGGCGAACTTGATCCTCGTTCCCGGCAATGCGTGGACCGGCGCGCACGCATGGCTCGACAACTACTACGGCACGCCGAACGGCACCGTGATGCTCGGTGTCGTCGATCCGATGAACCACTTCGCGTTCGAGGTCCACCAGTATCTCGACAGCGATTCGTCGGGGACGAGTGCAACGTGTGTGTCGGCGACGATCGGCAGCCAGCGGATCGCCGGCTTCACGAGCTGGCTGAAGACGAATGGCTATCGCGGGTTTCTCGGCGAGCTCGGCGCGGGCAACAACACGACGTGCGCGAGCGCAGTCGACGACATGCTCGACGTCCTCGACGCGAATCGCGACGTCTGGATGGGCTGGGCGTGGTGGGCGGCCGGGCCGTGGTGGGGCAACTACATGTTCTCGATCGAGCCGGATCCGGGCGACAAGCCGCAGATCGCCTGGCTCACGCCACACATGAACTAGCGGTCACGCCGTCGGCCCCGCGCGCGCGCCGATAGCGACGCGAGCTTGCCCGAGGAGAGCAGCTTGCGGAGCGCGTGCTCCATCTCGCGCGCGAACAACACGCGCACCGAGTCAACACCGACGACGCGGAACGTCTCGAAGAGCTTGCCGGACTGCGCGATGCTGATGTGGCCGTCCTTGACGCGATCGAGAAACAGATCGACGAGGTCGCCCACCGCACGCGACAGATGCTTGCGCAGGATTGCCGACGCGGCGTGCGCGGTGTCGAGATCGATCCCGACGCCCTCGAGCTTCATCGCGATCGCGAGCAGCGCGGGGCTGGCGACAAAATAGACGTCGCCTTTGCGCTCGACGATCTTCGCGCGCTGCAGATCGGCGAGCAGACCGGGGCGCCGCGACCCGACGAGCTCGTACAGCTCGGTTTCGTTGAGCGTGCGCGCTTGATCCGTCGCCCACGGCGTCTGCATCTCTTCTTCGACGCCGAGCCACTCCGCGAGATCGACCTCGCCACGATCGATGCGCTTCATCAGATCGCCGATCGCATCGATGCGCAGGCCGCGATCCTGGAGCTGGGCGATCAGCTTGAGCCGCTCGACGTGCTGCTGGCCGTAGTACGCGACGCGGCCCCGGATCTCCGGGTTCATCAGCGCGCCACGCGACTGATAGAAACGGATCGTGCGGCTCGGGACCTTCGAGGTCGCAGCGAGCTCGTCGATCGTGAGACCAGTTGCGTCGTCGTCGTTCGTCGGTAGTGCCATCGCGAGGGTCGTCATGCCGCCAGCGCCTCGGTCTTGGTCTCGGTCTTCGGTTCAGGCTGGGTCTTGGTCTTGCTCTTCGTGGGCAGGGCGAGGCGGAGGATCGTCCGCATCGTCGTACCGAGCTGGCGGGCAAACGAGCCAGTGTTGTACGGGATTCCGAACCGCGCGCAAAGCGCCCTGACGCGCGGAGCGACCTCGGGGTAGCGATTGCTCGGCATGTCGGGGAACAGGTGGTGCTCGATCTGATGGCTGAGGTTGCCGCTCAGCACATGGAATGTCGGACCGCCCTCGATGTTGCACGAGCCGAGCGTCTGGCGCAGATACCAGCGCCCGCGCGTCTCGCCCTCGACCTGTGCCTCGGTGAACACCTGTGCGCCGTCGGGGAAGTGGCCGCAGAAGATGATCGCGTACGACCACAGGTTGCGCATCAAGTTTGCAGTGAGGTTCGCGAGGATGACCGGCAGGAACAGCGGGCCAGCGAGCAACGGCCACAGCACGTAGTCCTTGAGGAGCTGCTTGCGCGCCTTCTTGCCGATGCCCGCGAGCTGGTGGCGGATGTCGCGGAATTTGAGCTCGCCCTTGCGCACGCGCGTGAGGTCGATGTCGTGCATCGCGACACCCCACTGGAACATGACCGCGAGGAGCGCGTTGTAGAACGGCTGCGCGAGGTAGACCGGCTTCCACGGCTGCGCTTCGTTGATGCGCAGGATCTCGTAGCCGACGTCGCGATCCTTGCCCATCACGTTCGTCCACGTGTGGTGGACGACGTTGTGCGAGTGCTTCCATTGATCGGCGGGACACACGTTGTCCCATTCCCACGTCGAGGAGTGGATCTCGGGATCTTGCATCCAGTCCCACTGGCCATGGATCACGTTGTGGCCGATCTCCATGTTCTCGAGGATCTTGGACAGGCCGAGCGCTGCGGTGCCGGCGCCGATCACGCCGAGGAACAGCGGGAACGCTGGCATGAGCGGCAAGCTCGCGAAGATCAGCACGCGGCCGCCGACGGCGAGTCCGCGCTGGATCTTGATCATTCGCTTGATGTAGCGGCGATCAGCCTCGCCGAGGCTCGCCTTGACCTCGCGTTGAATCGCGTCGAGCTCGCGGCCGAATTCTTCGATCGCGGCATCGTCGATCGCGACGGGTAGTTGATGTGACATGACAAATCCTTTCGTTCAGAGTGCGAGCTCGACGTCGCCAGCCGCTGCGCACACGCAAACTTGAATGCGTGTGCCAGGCTGGTCGATGCGCTCGCCGGTCCGCAGGTCGCGGACGCATCCTGCGAGCAACGTCGTGTCGCAGGTGTGGCAGATGCCCATCCGGCATCCATGGGGTGCGTAGACGCCTGCATCTTCAGCGATGCGGAGCAGCGGCGTGCGGCCGTCGCTCTTCGTCTTGCGTTGGGTGGTGGTGAAGTGAACCGTGCCGTCAGTCGCGTCGGCAGGGGCAGGCGCGAATGCCGCGGTGAAGCGTTCGATGTGAAGCGCGGGGCCGCCGGTGTAGCAATCGGTGATCGCGGCGAGCAGGCCCTGTGGTCCGCATGCCCAGGTCTCGCGTGCGCGCCAGTCGGGCACGAGGTCGGCGAGGCGTTCGCGCGAGAACCGGCGCGGGTCGTCATGCGTATGGACGATCGTCAGGCGGTAGCGCGGATGCGCGGCTGCCAGCGCGCGCAGCTCGTCGCCGAAGATCACGTCGCGGTCGTGGCGCGCGTAGTGGACGTGCGCGATGTCGGGGAGCTCGCCGCGGGCAGCGAGCGAGCGGAGCATGCTCATCACGGGCGTGATGCCGCTGCCGGCCGTGATGAACGCGAGCTGCGCGGGCAGGACATACGGGAGGACGAACTCGCCTTCGGGAAGGCCGATCGTCACGTAGCTACCGACCGCGAGGTCACGGACGAGTGCGCGGGACATTTTGCCCTGCGCCTTGATGGTGATCGTGATGCAGCCATCGCGGCGCTCGGGCGGCGACGAAATTGAATAGGTGCGCGTCGCGATGCGGCCGTCGATCGCGAGGCCGATGCGGACGTGCTGGCCGGCGCGATGGGGCTGCCAGCCGCGGCCGGGCCGCAGCGTCAGCGTACGGGTATCGGCGGTCTCGTCCCAGACCGCTTCGACGCGGGCCTGGCGCGTGTGCGTCGCCGCGAGCGGGCTGACGAGCGCGATGTAGTGCGACGGTACGAGGGGCGTCGCGACGAGGCCGGCGATGTCCGCGAGGCGGGTCCAGAGGCTCGTTGAGACATTCTTCATTGAGCCAACCGTAACTGTGACAGTGTAGACTGTCAAGGTCTGTCTCGCGCCTTCCCGAAAGGTCCTGATATCCTTGGGATGGAACGTGGCGACCCAGGGTGAAACATGCATGCGTCCGCTGGTGCTCTATGCAGATGACGAAGCGAACAACCGCATCGTCTTCGCACAATCGTTCGGCAACCAGTTCGATGTGATCACCGTTCCCGACGGAGCCGCGGCACTCGCGCTGCTAGAAACCCGCGAAGCCGCCGTCCTCGTGACCGACATGCGAATGGAAGGGCTTTCCGGCGAGGAGCTCCTGCGGATCGCCAAGGATCGACATCCGCGGACGATCCGCATCGTCGTCACCGCGTACTCCGATATCGATCGGATCTTGCGTGCGCTCAACGAAGGGCTGGTTGCCCGCTACATCATCAAGCCGTGGGAGCACGCCGAAATCACGCAGGTGCTGCGCTGGGCGTGCGAAGCATGGTCGCTGTCGACGAATGCTGCAGCGCTCCACAACCGGTTGGCCGAGACCGAACGCCTTGTCGCCTCGGCGAGCTCGTTCGTTCACGATGTGAAGTCACCGATCATGTCGCTCCTCGCGAACACGGATCACCTGCACGAGCTTGCGGGCGATGTACCTGCGTTGCGAGCCGCGCTCGCTGCGGTACCGCTGGCGGACGAACATCGGCGTGCGCTCGCATTCATCCTCGACGAGCTGCTGCCGATCTCGGAGGAAATGCAGACATCGACGCGGCGGATCCAGGAATTGGTCGAAACCGTCGCCGCGAGGCCAGCTCCGGCACCGATCATCGATCCGTTGCAGATCGTGCGTCACGTGATGGCGGTATGCCAGCCGCTCGCCGCGCAGCTCAGCGCGTCGCTCGACTACGAAGGTCCGGGCGCGTTGCCTCGGATCCGCATGTCGGCGAGCGAGCTCAGCGAGGTCTTGATCAACCTCGTCGCGAACGGTGCGCAGGCCGTCGGTGCGCGTGGAACGACGGGGCACGTGTCGATCACTGCTCACTTGCTGGACGGGATGCTCGAGCTCCAGGTGCGCGACGATGGCGTGGGAATCCCGGCGGCAGCGATGAGTCGCGTGGGCACGCCGTTCTATACGACTCGAATCGGCGGCATGGGGCTCGGCGTCGCTCAGTGCCAGCGACTCGTAGCCATCGCAGGCGGCCGGTTCTCGATCGATAGCCAACCCGGTGTTGGCACCATCGCAACGATCTCGATTCCCACTGCAGCGTAACTATTGCCGCGACCCTGCCGCGAAACGCTGCAGGGCAGACGCTCTCGAGTGCGTTATCGTGGTCGAGGTTGATGAAGCGCATCCTGTTGATGGACGACAGCGAGATGTTTCTCGAGGTCACGTGTACGGCGCTCAAAGCCGTCGGCTACGACGTGATCTGCGCGAATGACCTCGCGCAACTTGCCGAGGCTCGCAAGCAAGGCCCGTCGGATCTCGTGCTGATGGATGTGCAGATGCCCGAGGCATTCGGCGACGATATCGCGCTCACGCTGCGGCACGTGTACGGCATCTCGGCGCCGATCTACTTGCTGTCTAGCCTTGCCGAAACAGATCTCGCGGACCGCGTCGAATGGGCAGGCATCGACGGCTTCATTTCGAAGCAACTCGGTGTCGAAGCCATCATCAGCCGCGTCCGCTCCATCGTACCGGTCGAATCGTGAGCGAGCACGACGACGACGACGGTAGCGAGCAGCGCAAGCACGCACGCGTGCCGCTCCGCTTGATCGTCGAGTACGAGGATGCTGACGATTTTGTTGGCGACTACACCGAGAATCTCTCGGCCGGCGGCACCTTCATTCATACGACGCGCTTGCTCGAACGCGACACCGCAGTTCAGCTCGTGCTGTCGTTTCCAGGGCTATTGCAACCGATCGCCCTCGAAGGCATCGTGCGCTGGTCGCGAGGCGGCAAGCAGCCCGGTGTCGGGCTCGAATTCGTGCCGAACCAGGACTACGCGAAGCTCGAGACGCTGGTTCGCCTGGTCGAGGCACGTGATCCGCGTGCGGTCGCCCGCGTCGTTCGCGTGCTGCTCGCCGAGGACAATCCTCACATCGCGGAGCTGATCTGCAACGGTGTAGGAGCATCTGCCAAGCGCACGTTTGGCGACGCGCTCGCGTTCTACTTTGCGACTGCCGAGAATGGCGCCGTTGCGGTCGAGTTACTGAAAACCGCGCCGTTCGATGTCGCGATCATCGATCTGTACTTGCCCGTACTGGACGGCGCCAAGGTGATCGAGAACGCACGGTCTGACCTCGGCCTCACGAAGCTGCCGATCATCGCGATCTCGGCGGCAGGCGACATGGCGAAACGCTCGGCGCTCGATGCGGGCGCAAACGTGTATCTGAGCAAGCCGATGCGACTGCGTGAAGTGCTCGAGTCGATGCGCCGACTCGTCCCGATGAGTGCGTGAGCGCGGGAGTGAAACCGGCCGTGTTATCTTGAGGTGTCGATGGCGCAACGCAAGATCCTGCTGATCGACGACAGCGAGGTGTCGCTTCACTTCGCGTCGCGCATTCTGGGGAAAGCCGGCTTCGATGTCCGGACCACACTCGACGTCCACGATCTGCAGAGCGTGCTCGGCGGTTGGCGCCCCGACATCATCCTGACGGACGTGGACATGCCCGGTGTCACCGGCCCGGAGCTGTGCCGGATGCTGAAGTCGAGCTACGAGACCGCGCACGTGCCGGTCGTCTTGTTCTCGGCGGTTCCTTCGCGAGAGCTCGAGACGATGGCGCGCGAGTGCGAAGCGGATGGCTTCTTGTCGAAGGCGAACGGGCTCGAGCGGCTGCCGCAAGAGCTCGAGCTGTTGATCGAAACGGCGTTGTTCTAGCGTTGGGGCTAGGCGACCGTGTTTGCGGCAGGAAAGCGCACGCAGATCGACGTCCCTGGCCCGGGCAGTTGTTCGATCTGACCATCGAGCTGTCGCGCAAGCGTCACGATGATCTGCAATCCGAATGTCTTCGGGGTCGCGAGATTCAGCGGACCCGATATGCCGACGCCGTCGTCCGTTACGGTGATTGCAAGCGACGCTTCCTGCTGCGCGAAGCGCACATGAACCGTTCCGGCGCGTCCGCCCGGGAACGCGTGCGTCAGCGCGTTCGTGACGAGCTCGTTGACGAGCATGCCGCACAGAATGGCGCGGTCGATATCGAGCTGAACGTGCTCTACATCGACATCCGTGGAAACGTGTTCGGCGACCTCGCCATAAGCGGCCGCTAGTCGCTGGATGAGCTCCTGGAGGTATTCGCCGAAGTCGACGTGTGCAACCTCCATCGACTGGTACAGCAACTGATGGACTAGCGCCATCGATTGGATCCGACTCTGATTGTCAACGAGACGGCGGCGCGTCCGTTCGCTCGGTTCCGCGATGATCTGGAGATTGAGCAAGCTCGACATGACCTGCAGGTTGTTCTTGACGCGGTGATGGAGCTCGCGCAGCAAGAGGTCCTTTGCGCGCAGCGAGCTCTGCAGCTCTGCGGTGCGCGTCGCGACCGTGCGCTCGAGCTTTTCGTTCGCCTCTTGTCGCGCGGCTTCGGCAGCTTGTTCCGCGCTGATGTCGCGAACGAATCCCGTGAGGACGGGCTCGTCGCCCGTCGATGCGACGGTGACGGCGACCTCGACCGGGAACTCATGAGAATCCTGCGCACGCCACCCGATGGTTCGATACCTGGAGCCGATCACGGGACCGCTACCTTCGCGGTAGTACTTCTGCAGCCCCTGATAGTAGGCAGCGCGTAGCCGCGGAGGAATGATGACGGCCGCTAGGTCGTTGCCGAGGACCTCCAGCTTGCGGATCGAGAACAGCTGTTCGGCAGCAGGATTGACCTCCAGAATGCGTCCGTGCACGTCGATCGTAAAGATCGCGTCGAGCGCAGTCTGTTGGATCGCGGCGGTGCGTTGTACAGCTCGTACGCGTTCCTGCGCGAGCGCGCTGAGCATCAACGTCGTGACCGAAGAGAGCGCGACGAAGATCTGGAGGTCTAACTGGGCAGCGAACGGTGCGACGCCCAGTGCGGCGGCGACGATTGCGGATAGGCTCACGACGAAACTTGCGGTCGCTGCGCCGCGGGGCCCGAAGCGAACGCCAGCCCACAACAGCAACGGCAGCAAGTAGTACGTTCGTGACGCCCTGAGCCAGGACGGCAGCCAACCGGTCAGGACCAGCAGAACGAGCAGCAGGCCGAGGGCAACGAACGCGATCGTCTCGAGCCGGCGCCATCGGCCCTCGAACGTCTTGGGAAGCGAGGTCGGCAGCGCCCACGTGAACAAGACAGGACACACGATCAGGTCACCGCTGAGATTGATCCACCACCACGTCGACCACAGGTTGACGAAGTCAGCGTGGCCATTAAATCCGGTCGCGAGCAGTGCGGCCGCACCGAACGCCGCATCAGCGGCCGAAATCGTCGCATCGACGGCTGCAAACGACACGACGTCGCGCACGCGTTCGAGCTGAGGCCGGAAGTGGAGCAGCTTGCGCAGCACGTAGTAGCCGACCATCGCCTCGAGAACCTCGGTCGTCGCGACGATGAAGGCGACCTCGGGAGGATTCCGGATGATTACCGACGCAAACGCTCCCAAGAAGAGTCCAGGCCACCAGCGGAGCCCGTACAGCAGAACCAACGCAAACCCGATCCCCGGCGGTGCCCAGATCAGCGAGTACACGCCAGCGAGCTTGTGAACGCGCAATGCGAGCTCGCCGACGGCGAAGTAGGCGATGGCGATC
Organism: Kofleriaceae bacterium; assembly: GCA_036274355.1. GTDB lineage: Bacteria > Myxococcota_A > Polyangia > Haliangiales > Haliangiaceae > JABFXX01. The sequence goes on from DASUFX010000487.1 coordinate 9,527, forward strand.
GCGACGACCCGCAACGCGTAGCCCGCCCTGCGACGACTATCGGCAGCGAGTCGCACCCACGGGGTCTACCTCCGGAGAGCCAACGGCGCGTGACCGCCGTCAAGCGCGCTGACGGCACATGGGTCGCTGGCGCTCGACGCGCCTACTGGTTCACGCTTCGATCACGTGCCACGCGGTACACGCGCCGTAGGCGCTACGCCTGGCGATTCCAGGTCACGCGGTAGAGACACGCGGCATCGCCGCGCGAGATGCAGGCTTCGTGATCGACGATCGGCCCGCGGCCCCCCGAGAGCACGATGAGCTGTTCGAGCAGACCATCGGTCCACGCGCACAGCTCCGCATCGGGGAGCGCGTCCGCGATGCGAACAACGGTCTCCGACGGGTTGACCGGCATGCTCGTCACCACGCCCCAGCTCTGATACTGGCCCCAGACATTTCGGATCGCCGACAACGTGCGTTCGGGCACGAGCGTTGCGGAGCTTGCCGGAAAGAAGCGCCTGAACGATGCACGCACGGTCGCGCGGGCGATGTCGCGCGCGAGCCGTGGACCATCCCGATCGGTGTGTTGCGGCGCGATCGCGAGCAACCGGCTGAACAGCTCGGTCGGCATCCACGCGAGCGGTGCGGTGTCGGTCAGCGCGGCGGCGAGGTCGGGGTGAGCACCACCGATCGTATCGCGGAGCTTCTGTGCTTCACGAACACCGAGCGCGCGCGCGACCGAGCGGAACACGACGCCGCGAGTCCTCGCGATCGCACGCCGCGGTAGCACGACGTTGCCGTTCCACCGCGGACCGTCGGGCTTGCGCGCGAGGGTCTCGATCGCGAGCGACGCGCGCAACGAGGCCGCGAATGCGCTCGCAGATGCCGGACGGCGCGCCGGATCGCCAGCAAGGGCGTCTGCGAACAGCGCATCGATCTCGGCAAGCTCCGCGCGATGCGACGACGGCGGCGGCACGGGTTCACCGCTGATCTGCCGCGCGATCACGTCGTCGCCATCTCCCCAGGGATGGGCAAGTGTGAGGAGTGCGTAGGCCGTCGCCGCGAGCCCGTATACATCCGAGCGCACCGTGGCTTCTTGGCCGGCAATCACTTCGGGAGCGACATAGCCCGGTGTACCGGCTGCTTCGACGAACTGGCCAAACCGGCGCGCGATTCCGAC
>DASUFX010000488.1:0-2556 GCA_036274355.1 Kofleriaceae bacterium
CACCGCGCAGGCGATCACCGTGCTCACGCCGCCGGCGCGCGCCGTCGCAGCCAAGCGCGTGCTGTTTGTCATCGATGGCTCGCGCAGCATGGAGCTGATCGGCCGCCATCGCGTGAAGCAGGTCGTTCACGCGCTCGCGAACGTGCTCACGCGCGGCACCGAGATCGAAGCGATCGTCTACGACCGCAGCGCGCAACGCGTGCTCGGCGGGTGGCAAGCGATCGACGCGAAGCAGGTCACCGCGATCGAGACCATGATCGACGCGCATACCGCCGGCAATGGCAGCGACGCCAAGAGCGCGCTCGTGGTCGCACAACAGGCGATCGGCGGCACGCGCGGCGAGACGCAGATCGTCCTGATCACCGACGGCGTGATGGGCGAGATGACGGACAATGCGCTCGGCGATCTCATCGCGCCGCTGCAAGTCGAGCTGCACGCGATCGTGCTCTCGCACGCACGCATGCGCATCCCCGATACGCTGCCGCTGCGCGCCGCGATCAACCGCGTCGGCGGCAGCTACACCGAGCTCGATGTCGACGAGCTCGACAGCGCACTCACGATGCTCGATGACTGGCTCAGGCCGTCGTGGCTCGAGCTCCAGCTCAGCACGCCGCCTACGCTGGTCCGCACCGCGCCAAGGGCGTTCGCGACCGCAGCATTCAACATCCCCGATGCGCTGCACGCTGGCGCCGGTGTCGTCGTCACGACGATCGAGAAGCGGCCGCGCAAGCCGGTGCTGACCGGGCACGCCGCAAAGCCGATCAAGATCTCGTCGATGACGGGTCCCGCAGCGCCGATCGCCGAGCTCGCGCTCGCCCATATCGAACCCGACGCGCTCTTCGAAGAGCTTCCCAAGCTGCGTGCACGCCATCCTGTCGTCAACGACGACCATCCATTCGTCGTGCTCGCGACCCAGGGCAAGATCGCGAAGAACCGGCGCGAGATGACCGCGAGCGGCGGTCCGTACACGCGCATGGTTGCGGTCGACGATCCGCAATTCCCGCCGGAACGCCGTCCGCAAGCCGCGCAGGTCGGCGGCAGCGCGATCGATCGCGTCTCGCTCGAGCTGATGTTCAAGACGCAGCTGCAGCCAGCGGCATTCGCGTGTTACCAGCGCGCGCTCGGACGGCTGCCCAAGCTCGCCGGCACCGCGGAGTTCCACCTCGAGATCGGCCGTGGCGAGACCACGCGTGCCACCGTGACCGGTCTCGGCGATGCGACGTTCGACGCGTGCTTGCTCGACGCCGCATACACGGTGACACCGTCGCTGCCGAACCCGACGTACAACAGCGACGACCGCACGGTCGCGAACTATCCGCTCTCGTTTTCGGTGCGCGAGCAGAAGCCGTTCATCATTGCGGGCGACGCGGACTCGTCGAGCCCGCTCGACATCGACAAGATCCAGGGCGGCGTTCCCGTCCACATCAAGGCCGGCGATACCTCGACGCCACTCGGCGATCTGCGTGTGCCGAAGTCGCCTTGAGAGTTGGTGACGATGCGGGCGAGTAGTACCTTGTTACTGGCATGCCACCGCCGTTGAAACCCGAGCACGCCGAACGACGACTGTTCGTCGAGGCTGCGCTCGCTGCTCGCTCCGATTACGCTCGAACGGGCTCGGTGTCGACGCTGGCGAACTGCACGCGTATCTGAAAGCGCGAGCCTCCGGTCGCCGTGCTGCACGTCCCAGCGCGCGGCGGTGGCGCGACTAACCTAGGGCTGCGGACCGACCGGCGTGTCGCTCGAGCCAGCGCTCGGCGTCGGACCGACCGGACCCGGCACGGGGCCCGGCGGAACATCGGCGGCGTCTTGCACGACTGTCGTCGGCGGATTCGGCGGCGTCACCGCGCCGGTCGGTTTGGGCGCCATCACTTCGGGCGGCGGCGCCGGCACACCGGCATCGGTTTCTTCGTGGATCGGATCGAGGCGGCCGTGAATCACGCCGCTCGACACCGGCACGAAGCGGTAGCGCGCGATTGCATGGCCACGCATCGTGAACACGAACTCGTGCTCGCGGCCGTCGGCCATGCCGTTCCAGTACGACGGCGTGTTGCCGATCACGGTGCCGTCGACCGCGACCTGCGCGCCCGGCGGCGTCGACCGCAACGTCACATCGATCGGCCGGCCCGGCCGATTCGGTTGCGGCTGCGTCTGCACGGCGTGCGGCGCACCGTCCTCGTCGACGTGCATCTCGCCCGGGCCGACACCCGTGACCACTGCGGTGATCCCGGCGTCCCCGCGCACCAGCTCGCCGACGACCGGCTTCTGCTCGACGGTCTCCTGCTTCTTCTTGCTCGGACAGCCGGCGAGGGCCGCGAGCATCAGCAGAGCCGGGAACCGCATGGGTCCCAAGCTATAGCATGCGCTAGCGGCTCTTACGGCGTGGCGAGCGCTCGACCTTTTGGCGCTGGCCGTCGTCGAGTACCCGACGCGCTTTCACCCAGGCGATGATGCGTGCCTTGCGGATGTCTGCTTCGAGTCGCGACACGTTGTCGATCGCGCGCGAGACATCGTTTTCGTTCGCGCTTGGGTTCTCGAGCTGCTGGCGCAGGGCCTCCG
>DASUFX010000489.1:0-2142 GCA_036274355.1 Kofleriaceae bacterium
GAAGTCGACATCGCGATGCGCGACGGCGTGAAGCTCCACACCGTCATCCTCGTACCGAAAGGCGCGAAGCGCGCGCCGATGCTGCTCACGCGTACGCCGTACGACGCCGACAAGATGACGGCGAAGTCAGACAGCGCGCACCTCGCGATGACACTCGACGGCTACGACCATCCGGTCGAGACGGTCATCGAGGGCGGCTACATCCGCGTCGTCCAGGACGTGCGCGGAAAGCACGGCTCCGAAGGCGACTACGTGATGAATCGCCCGATCCAGGGCTCGCAGAACCCGACGACCGTCGATCACGCGACCGACACCTACGACACGATCGACTGGCTCGTGAAGAACGTGCCCGAGTCGAACGGCAAGGTCGGCATCCTCGGCATCTCGTACGACGGCTTCACATCGGCGATCGCGCTCGTCAACCCGCATCCGGCGCTCAAGGTCGCGGTGCCGATGAACCCGATGATCGACGGCTGGCGTGGCGACGACTGGTTTCACAACGGCGCGTTTCGCCAGGTCGGCCTCGACTACATCTACGAACAAGAAGCGACGCGCAAGAACGACGAGGACTGGCCGACCACCAGCTTCGATCAATACGACACGTTCCTCGACGCAGGCTCCGCAGGCGAGCTCGCGCGCCGGCGCGGCATGGATCAGATCGGCTTCTGGCAGAAGCTCGTCGCGCATCCCAGCTACGACGCGTTCTGGCGTGACCAAGCGGTCGATCGCGTGCTCGCGAAGCTGCCGGTCCCGATCCCGACGATGATCGTGCACGGCCTCTGGGATCAAGAAGACATCTACGGCAGCGCCGCGCTCTACAAAGCACTCGAGCCGAAAGACAAAGCCAACGACAAGGTGTTCCTCGTCATCGGCCCGTGGCGCCACGGCCAGCAGATCGGCGACGGCAACGCGCTCGGACCGATCCGCTTCGACAGCGACACGTCGAAGACATTCCGCCGCGAGATCCTGCTGCCGTTCCTCGACCAGTACCTCAAGGACAAGGCGCCGAAGGCCGACATCGCGCCGGTGATGGCATTCGAGACCGGCACGAACAAATGGCGCCGCCTGACCGCGTGGCCATCGGGCTGCGCGAAGGGCTGCTCGATCAAGCCGACGCCGCTCTACCTCGGCGCGAGCTCGCAGCTGTCGTTCGCCGCGCCGAAAGCCGATGGCTACAGCGAGTACGACTCCGATCCGGCGAAGCCGGTGCCGTACATTCCGCGCCCCGTCGCGCCGGGTAGCTACGAGAGCAACAAGGCGTGGCGCGAGTGGCTCACCACTGATCAGCGCAACGCGGCGTCGCGGCCCGACGTGCTCGTGTTCACGACCGATCCGCTGACGTCACCGGTGAAGATCAGCGGCGAGCCGATCGCGAATCTCGTCGCGGCGACGACCGGCACCGACGCGGACTGGGTCGTGAAGCTCATCGACGTCTACCCGCCCGAAGTGCCCGCTCACGTCGAGCTCGGCGGTTATCAGCTCGCGGTCGCAATGGATATCTTCCGCGGTCGCTACCGCGAGAGCCTCGAGACGCCGAAAGCAATCGCGGCGAACCAGCCGCTGCTCTACAAGTTCGCGCTGCCGACGACGAACCACGTGTTCTTGCCAGGCCACCGCATCATGGTGCAGGTGCAGTCGACGTGGTTTCCGCTCTACGACCGCAATCCGCAGACATTCGTGCCGAACATCATGCTCGCGAAGCCGAGCGACTATCGCAAAGCGACTCAGCGCATCTATCACTCGCCGAAGCAGGCGAGCTTCATCGAGCTGCCGATCGTGAACGGCAGCCGCTGAGCTAGCTCGCGATCGTCCAATCGCTCCAAACTACCGGCCGGGGTCGCGAATGACCACGCCTTGTGTCGTCGACCGCGTATCGATGGGTTGGAGCTTCGCCGGATCCTGTGCGGCGCGCCCCAGCACCGTGCCGAAGCTGCGCGCGCGTTCCATCGCGCAAACGCAGCATCGGAGCTCGTTGCGAGTGATCACGATCGGAGGTCGCGGCGGCGGAAGTGGCGGTCGCACGGTTCCGCGCTCTACCTCGACCCGATACGGCCCGGCCGCGAGTCCGGTCACGCGGAACTGTCCGAGGTCATCCGTGGGCGCGGTGACGACGACCTTCTCGCCGACGACGCGGACTACCTC
>DASUFX010000490.1:0-13345 GCA_036274355.1 Kofleriaceae bacterium
CGTCTTCGCGATGTCGAGGTGGATGACCGCGGCGCGCAGGGCAGGGCCGAGGCCTGCATCGAGCACGCGCTTCGTGACGGTCGCGAGCTCGTCGAACGCCTGTTGCGACAGGCCTGGCTTGCTGCTGTCCTGGAACGTCGCGAGGTCGCGCGCTTCGAGGCCGGCAAGCTTTCTGCCGAGGAGTCGCGTCGCGATGTGATCGAGGAGCGGGCGCGGCTGTGCCTGCCGCGAGCCCTGCGCTTCGAGGCGCGGCGGATCGTGTTCGATCTGCGGCGGAGCTGGGTGCGCGAGTGCGGCCGCTTCGGGAAACGCGGCAGCCACTTGCTGCGCAGCGGCCGACCCTTCGGCGCGCAGCGTCTCGAGCGCGCCGGCGGCAAATCGCGTGTCACCGAGCATGCATGCGATCAGCGCTTTCGGTGCGAGCCAACTCGCGACGCTCGCGGGACCGGCCCGGTCGATGAGGCGCCGCCATGCCGCGAGATCCTCGGGTGACGCAGTGGATAGCGCTCGCAACAGATCGTCCACCGAACCAATCTACACGTGCCGCACCTGCGCGGTCGACGACGCGACGCCACATCCGGTGTCAGCGCGCATCGCATCAGCATCTCGATGCAGGAGCTAGCCTTGAATCGTGATCGCGCGCTGTGGGTTGATCGTCGCAGTGATCGCGAGCTGTAGCGGCGAACCGCCGGAGCGCTTGCACGTGCCTGCGAAGCTGATCGAGCTCGCGCCGCTTCCACCTCCGCCCCCACCACCGCCGCCTCCTCCGCCACTCGACACGACCGTCGAGATGCCCGACGAGCTGTCGGATGTCATCTCGCCATACGGCACTCCACCGGCCGTGACGATCGTCGAGCTCACCGAGGGAAACGCGCACGGGGTTTTTCTCGGCTACGGCATCCTGCGTACGAAGCCGCTCACCGACATGCACGCGAAACAGCTGGTCGACAAGCTCGCCGCTGACAACGCGTTCATCGATGGCGGCGACTACGGCTGCGTCGGCGATCCGATCGGCCTGCGGTTCGCGCGCGGCTCGATTCTGCGCGACGTGGTCGTCGACTGCGGCCACATGTACCTGACGCCGAGCCGCCACGACGGCCGATTCGCACTGCTCGCTCCCGACGTGAATCAGTTCATCTACGCACTGCGCTGAGCGCATCACTCGGCCAACCTAGCGTGTGCGGCGTTGGTCGATCGTTCTGGTGGTCGTTGGTTGCGCGAGCGCACGGCCCGAACCGCTCGACACGCCGGCGCAGCGCGTGCGCGAGCCGGGACCGGTCGCACCGGTTCGCAAGCCACGCTTGCTGATGCCGATCCTGACCGTGGTCGATGCGACGACGCCCGTCGAGCCGCCTGCGATCCGGATCGACAAGCGCGCGGGCATCATGGGCAGAGGCGGCGGCGGATTCTCGGTCTGGTACGACGGCACCGTGCAGTTTCGCGGTCCGTACTGCGCCGAACCGCGGCGCGGCACCGTCGAGGCGGCGCGGGTCGGCGAGCTCATGGCGACGCTCGGTCGCAGCGGCTTGTTCGAACGCAAGCAGCGGCCGATCGATCGCGGTTGCGGCTACGCGCTCGACGGTTCCTACTGGGACATCGCACTGCGCGCAGCCGAGCGCAGCAACACGTTCACCGGCCCCGACACGGCACCGCAGCGCACGTGCGCGTGGGTCGAGGACATGCTCGACGCGATCGGCACGGTGATCGGCGCGAATCCGTGCGGCCCATGAGCGACGATTACTCGGTGCAGGCGGTCTTGCGGCCGGGAATCACTTTGCCCGGATTCAGGAGACCGGTCGGATCCCACAGCGACTTCCACTTGCGCTGCCACGCGAGCACTTGCTCGCTCTGCTCCATGTGGAGGTAGTCGCGCTTCGTGAGGCCAATGCCGTGCTCGCCCGACAGCGTGCCGCCGAGCTCGACCGTGTGTGCGAACACGCGTTCGGCCGCGGCCCACATCCGCTTGCGCACCGCCGGATCTTGCGGGTCGTCGTTCGACAATAGATTCACGTGCAAGTTGCCGTCGCCAGCGTGACCGAACACCGCGATCGGAATGCCGGTCTCCTGCGATACGCGATCGACGCGCGCCAGCATCTCCACGATCTTGCCGCGCGGGACGCAGACGTCCTCGTTGACCTTGATGCGCCACGCTTCCTTGAGCGCGGGCGAGATCATGCGGCGCGCTTCCCACACCGCGCGGCGCTCGGCCGGTTCGGTCGCACCGAGCACATCGAGCGCGCCGAGCTCGTCGCACGCGAGACCGATTGCTTCCATCTGCGCGGCCATCGAATCGGGCGTGCCATCGACCTCGATGAGCACGATCGCGCCCGCATTGTCGGGGAACCGATAGCGCGTCTTCGCGCGCACGCAGTCGATCGAGAACTTGTCGGCAAGCTCGAGCACGCGCGGGCGGAGGCCACCGCGCAACAGCGACGAGATTGCAGCGCCGGCTTTCGGAACGTCCGCGAACACGCCGAGCACGGTGGCGGCGGCGGGCGGGCGCGGCAACAGCTTCAGCGTCAGCTCCGTGATCACGCCGAACGTGCCCTCGGTGCCGACGAACCCAGCGACGAGGTCGTAGCCGGTGACGCCCTTCGCCGTGCGCCGGCCGCAGCGCATCACTTCGCCGCCGATCAGCCCGACTTCGAGGCCGAGCACATATTCGCGCGTGACGCCGTACTTGAACGCGCGCGGACCTCCGGCATTCGTCGCCGCGTTGCCGCCGATCGAGCAGAACTCGAGCGACGCGGGGTCGGGCGGATAGAACAGCTCCTGCGCTTCGACCTGCTCCTGCAGGCGGCCGGTGACGACACCGGGTTCGACGACGCAGACGAGATCGTCCGGGTCGATCTCCTTGATCGCTTGCATGCGCTCGGTCGACAGCACGATGCCGCCTTGCAGCGGCAATGCACCACCGACCATGCCGCTGCCCGCGCCGCGCGGCGTGACCGGCACTTTGCGCTCGGCGCAGATGCGGAGCACGGCGGCGACTTGCTCGGTCGAGCTGCACAGCACCGCGCACTCGGGCGGAAAGAATTCCGGCAGCGGACTTTCGTCGCGGCCGTAGTCATCGAGCTTCTCGTGGCCGGGCCCGATGATCGCGTCGGACCCGAGCTCGCGCTCGAGGACGCTAACGATCGTCATGTTAGACGCTGAACGACGAGCCGCATCCACACGTGGACTTTACATTCGGGTTCTGGAACTTGAAGCCCGCGCCCTGCAGTCCTTCGACATAATCGATCTCGGTGCCGACGAGGTACATGAGGCTCATCTCGTCGACAATGCACTTCACGCCTTCGACTTCGAACTGGCGGTCGACTTCGGCGGGCTCGTCGAAATAGAGGTCGTACGAGAAACCAGCGCAGCCGCCACCGACGACGCGGAGGCGCAGCGCCATGTTGCCTTCGATACCCTCGGCCTGACGGATCTCGTTGACCTTCGAAGCAGCGGTCGGCGTGATGCGGAGCATCGACTCCGGACCCTGGGGATCGAGCGAATCGGACATGGAAGCGACAGCGGCGTCAGACATCGGGGCGACCTTACCTTTACGTGAGGGTTACGGCAAGGGCTGTGCTAAGACTGCGACGTGCCGAGCTACGACGCGCTGCTCCGCGAGCTTCGCAGCCAAACTCCCGAGATCGATGTCCAAGGGCTGTCTGACCAGCTGGGCAACGTCGCTCTGATCGACTGCCGCGAATCGGACGAGTACTCGCAGGGGATGATCCCGGGCACCGTGTGGATCCCGCGCGGCAAGCTAGAGCAGAAGATCGAGAAAGCGGTCACCGATCGCAGCGCGCCGATCGTCATCTATTGCGCGAGCGGCAACCGATCGCTGTTCGCGCAGCGCACGCTCGTCGAGCTCGGCTACACGAACGTCAAATCGCTCGCCGGTGGATTCACGGCGTGGAAGCGTGCCGGACTGCCGTGGGACATGCCGGCGACGCTGCGTCCCGATCAGGAAACGCGTTACTCGCGCCACACGCTGCTTCCCGAGGTCGGCGTCGCCGGCCAACAGAAGCTGCTCGCGGGCAAGGTCGTCTGCATCGGCGCCGGTGGCCTCGGCTCGCCGTCGAGCATGTATCTGGCCGCTGCGGGCGTCGGCACGCTCGGCATGATCGACGACGACATCGTCGACGCGTCGAACTTGCAGCGTCAGATCCTGCACGGCACCGACCGTCTCGCGACGCCGAAGGTCGAATCCGCCGAGCGTACGCTGAAGAACCTGAACCCCGACGTGCGCGTCGAGAAGTATCGCGCGCGGATCACGAGCGCGAACGCGATCGATCTGCTCGGCCGCTACGACGTGATCATCGACGGCGCCGACAATTTCGCGACCCGCTACCTCGTCAACGACGTCGCGCTCAAGCTCGGCAAGCCGGTCATCCACGCGTCGATCTTCCGCTTCGAGGGCCAGATCACCGTGTTTCCCGCGAACGGGTCGCCCTGCTACCGCTGCCTGTATCCCCAGCCACCGCCTCCCGAGGACGCGCCGTCGTGCGCGGAGGGTGGCGTGCTCGGCGTCCTGCCGGGGATCATGGGCGTCCTCCAGGCCACCGAGGCCATCAAGCTCCTGCTTGGCCTCGGCGATTCACTCGCGGGGCGATTGCTCGTGTACGACGCGCTCAGAACCCGGTTTCGCGAGCTGAAGCTGCGCCGCGACCCGAAGTGCCCGACCTGCGGCGATGGCGTAGATCGCACCGCGATAGAGCTGGTTGATTACGAGCAGTTCTGCGCGGGCCCCAAGCACTGAGCTACACTATCAGGTGCGTTGATCGCCGCCGGGCAATCGATCGGCAGCTACCGCATCCTGCAGAAAATCGGGACTGGCGGCATGGGAGCCGTGTACCTCGCCGAGCACCCGCTGATCGGCAAGAAGGTCGCGCTCAAAGTCATTCACCGCGAGCTCGCGAGCAACAAAGAGGTCGTGCAGCGCTTCTTCCAGGAAGCGAAGGCCGTCACCAAGATCGGCAACGAGCACATCGTCGAGATCCACGACTTCGGCCAGACCCCCGAGGGCGACCACTTCTACATCATGGAGTACCTCGAGGGGCAGACCCTCGCGACGGTGCTCGCGACGGACCGCGTGCTCGACGTCATGCGTGCGCTGCACATCGGTGCACAGGTCGCTGCCGCACTCGCAGCGGCGCACGCGGCGGGCGTGATCCATCGCGACCTCAAGCCCGACAACGTCATGCTGACGACGCGGCTCGGCGACAACAACTTCGTCGTGCTGCTCGACTTCGGGCTCGCGAAGATGTTCGTCGGCGGCGGTCAGTCCGCGGTGAAGACAGCGGCGGGCGTGTTGCTCGGCACGCCGCAGTACATGTCGCCCGAGGCGTGCGAGAGCAAAGGCAACCTCGATCACCGCACCGATATCTACGCGCTCGGGATTTTGTTGTTCCAGATGCTGACCGGCATGCTGCCGTTCGACGGCGAGACGATGGGCGAGGTCCTCGTCAAGCAAGTCACGCAGCTGCCGCCACCGCCGCGCGGCTACAACCAGAACATTCCACCCGCGGTCGAGCAGATCGTGCTGCGCTGCCTCGCGAAGAGTGTCGACGCGCGGTTCCCGACGATGCTCGCGCTGCGCGAAGCGCTGCTCGATCCCGAGGCGTATCTGCGCAAGTCGCCGCCGATGTCACCTGCGCGCTCGCTCGCGCCGGGCGAGGCGAAGGTCGATGCGAAGACCGTGATGGCGTACGCCGCGCAGGAGCAGCGCACGAAGATCGACATGGGTGGCGTCGCGCCATCGCGCGGAACTGGGCCGCAGAACGCGATGCCGCTGCCGGCACCCGCACCGTCGCTGCCGGGCAATGCAGGCGCGAAGACGATGATCGCGAGCCCGGGAATGCCGCTGCCACAGGCTCCTGCACCGCCACCGCAAGCGCCGGAGATGGTCGCGCCGGCGCAGCCGAAGATGAACACGATGCGGATCGCGACGCCGCTCGGCTACTCGTCGCGGCCGCCGCGCAAGATGTGGCCGATCGTCCTCGTGTTCGCGCTGCTGCTCGGGCTCGGTGGCGGCGCGTTTGCGGTCGCGTGGTTCGGCAAGACCGATGGTGACGGCGGCGGTGGTAGCGCGTCGGGTGGCGGTAGTGCGTCCGGCGGCAGCGCGACCGCGAGCAATCCTTTGCCGCCCGCGCCGAAGCCAGATGCGCAGGTCGTCGTCGAGAACAAAGGCTCCGCCGCGCCGCAGAACGCGGGCTCTGCGACGCCGGTGAAGGTCGACAAAGTCCCGGCAGGTTCCGGCGCCGGCGCGGCCGCGGGTTCGGCGGCGCCGGGCACGCCCAACAATGCGCAGAAGCCAGGCATGGCGGTGATCGTCATCGACAGCACGCCACAGGGTGCCGAGGTCCTCGGCCCCGACAAGAAGTCGCTCGGAAAAACGCCGGTGACGGTCTCGCTGCCGATCTCCGACATGCCGCAAGACTTCGAGCTGAAGCTCGCCGGCTACAAGAAGAAGACCAAGCAGATCATGATCACGGGCAACAGCGTGATTAACGTGATGCTCGACAGGGCGCCGTCCAGCGGCCGCAGCGGCAAGGGCAGCGGTAAGAAGAAGGGCTCCGGCGACTCGGAACTGATGCGGCCGGACGACCTATAGGGCAGACTGGGCCTATCCCTCATGGTGTTCGCTGTCGTCGCCGGTCTCGTCGTGCTCGCAGTCGCCGCGTTCTTCGCGGCGCGCGTGTCAGCGGCCGAGCAGCTGCGGCGCGTGAGCCGCGCCATCGACGAAGCGCGCATGCAGGCGGCCGCCGAACGTAAAGCGGCCGAGCTGGCCGCGGCCGCGCAGCGCACGAAGGCCGAAGCTGCAGCACGCAACGAAGCGCTCGAAGCGAGCGCGAAGGTCGACGAGGAGCTCGCCGAGCGCGAAGCGAAGCTCGCCGAGCGCGAGGATGCGCTGCACGTGCGGCGGAGCGAGCTCGACCATTTCGAAGACAGCGTCGAGGCGCGTGAGGGGCAGCTGGGACAGATCCAGCGCGACGTGCAGTCGCGTCACGACCGCGCGCGCGGTCTCGATCAGGATGTGCAGCGCAAGCGCGAGACGATGAAGGGCGAGCTCGAGAATCGCGCCGGCATCAAGGCGCAAGAGCTCATCCGCCAGATGTCCGCGGTGTGGATCGAAGAGGCGAGGGCACGTGCCGCTGCGCTCGTACGCAACGCCGAGCAATCGACCGCGGATCCGCAGCACGATCGCGACGCTCGCCGCGTGATGGAAATCGCGGCCGCTCGCTGCAGCATGCACTTCCTCACCGAGCGCAACCTGTCGACGTTGCGCGTCGGGCCCGACATCGTGTCGATCCTGCTCGACAACAATGCTGCGATTCATGGCGCGCTCGAGCGCGTCGCCGGCGTGCAGCTGCAGATCAATGACGAGAAGGACGTCGTCCGACTCGAAGGTCTCGACGGCGTCGGCCGCGAAGTCGTGCGTCGCGCACTGTCGCGCATGATCAAGAAGCCGGAGACCATCGACGCCGCGCGCAAGGCGCCTGACGAATGGGCTGCGAAGGCGCGCGAGCATCTCGAGCAAGAGATCCGCGCGCTCGGCAAGAAGGCGTTCTCGACGCTCGGCATCCAGAAGGCGCATCCCGAGATTGTCGATCTCGTCGGCGCGCTCAACTTCCGCACCAGCTACACCCAGAACCAGTGGCTGCACGCGGTCGAAGCGAGCTTCCTCGCCGGGATGATGGCGGCCGAGCTCGGTCTCGACGAGAAGCTCGCGCGCCGCGCGACGCTGATGCACGACATCGGCAAAGCGCTCACGCACAAGATCGAAGGTAGCCACGCCGTGATCGGTGCCGACATCGCGCGCCGGCTCGGCGAGTCCGAGCTGGTTGCGAACGCGATCGGCTCGCATCACGCTGACGAACCGCCAAACTCGGTCTACGCGTATCTCGTCGCCGCCTCCGACGCGATGAGCGGTGCGCGTCCCGGCGCGCGACGCGAGCAGGCCGAAGGGTTCTCGACGAAGCTCGAAGATCTCGAGCGCATCGGTCTGCAGCGGCGCGGCGTCAGCCACGCGCATGCGGTCCATGGTGGTCGCGAGCTGCGCGTTTACGTGCGCGAAAAGGAAGTCGACGATCTCACAGTTGTCGAGATGTCGACGGAGATCGCGAACCAGATCGCCGAAGAGATGACGTTCCCCGGCCAGATCAAGGTCACCGTCATCCGCGCGTTCGAGGCGACCTCGACGGCGAACTGATTGCGCCGTAGCGCCACACCGCACGTTCTATCGAGCGGGCACACGTCGCATCGCGCGCGGACGTGCATGCGCGGGAGTTGCTCGTCGCGACGGGGCACATGGGATGCACGCGTCGGTGCAGCAACCACGAGGGAACCATGGCGAACCACGGCAACGGACGACACGTGATCGACGACGACGATGACGACCGCCACACGTCACGTGATGACCGGTATGCGCGCGGCCGCGAGGAGGGTCGCTACGTCACGCGTGACGAGCCGCGCAACGTGCCACCGAGTCAACGCTATGGGCACTGGGAGGATCGCACCACGCGTACCGAGCGCGACGAGGGCTACCGCAAGCTGCAGAGTCGCGAGCTCGCGTATCCCGGTGGCTTCGAGCAACGCGCGCGCGAGCGTGACGACGACGACGAGCCGGACGACACGCGCGGCGGCTATCTCGGCCAAGGTGGCCAGCAGCTGGGCTACGTGGAATCACGTCACGGCCACCATCAAGAGGGCGGGATGTACGGTCATGGCCCGGGGACGTGGGGCGAGCGTCGCACCTCCCATCGTGGCAAAGGTCCTGCGAACTACACGCGATCTGACGAGCGTATCCGCGAGCTGGTGTGCGAAGCGCTCACCGACGATCACGATGTCGACGCCACGCGCATCGAGGTCACCGTGACGGACGGCGAGGTCAGCCTCGCTGGGACCGTCGAGGACCGCTACCAAAAACGGATGGCGGAGAACTGCGCAGAATGCGTTTCCGGCGTCAAAGACGTTCACAACCAGCTCCGCATCGCCGTCGACAAGCAGCGCCCCGACCGGGCGTAGCGTGAGAGCACGCTGTAGACGCTTTGCTCGATCTTCGTCGGAGAATCGTCGGTGGGGCAGGGGCGAATCAGCTGGTCTTCTTTATGCACCGTCGACTCTCGCCATGGTGCCTTTCTTCGAAGACGACGACGATCCGAAAAAGCCGCGCCCGGTGCACGTGACCAAGAAGCGTGACGGTTGGGCCGAAATGGACGAAGCGCGGAAGGATGACGACCGCGACCACCACCGCCACGTGCACGTCACACGGTGCTGATGCTGGATCGCATCGCCATATCCGCTCCGACTCTGCGCATCGTCTGCGCAGCGTTGCTGATGTTGTTGATCGCGCGTGTCGACTTTTTCGCGTCCGCGCTCGCATGGCAGGTACGCGGCGAAGTCGCCGGCTCGGCACTTCACTGTCCGCATCGAGTCGTGCATCCGGTGGTGCGCGCGCGCCCGCAAATGCGGACGCTCGGCATGCATCACCGCTACATGATGCGCGATGACGTCGGCCGCCGTCGGCTGTTACAGCTCGATCAGTGATCAGCGCGCGAGCAGCTCGCCGAGCTTGTCGAGTGCTTGGTTCCAGCCGGCGCCGGCGCCGCCGATGTAGCGCTTGGGATCCATGCCCGACACCAGCACGGTCATCGTCAGCGTCAGTACCGTCTTGCCGTCGCGCTCGCCGAACGTGACCGTATTGAGGTGCTCGGACATGAGCTTGCCGTCATGCTCGCTGCGTTCGGTGTACGCGAGCCGTTCGCCGTCGATGACCTCGGTAAACGCGCCGACAATCGTCATCGCCATGCCTTCGCGGCGCATGTCGTAGCGTAGAGCGCCGCCTGGCCGGAGGTCGAACTCGACGCGCGGCACGACCATGCCGTGTGGGCCGAACCACTTCGCGAACTGCGTCGTCTCCGTCCACGCTTTCCAGACGAGCGCGCGCGGTGCAGTGAATTCGCGCTCGATCGTGAGCTGCGCGAGCCCGCCGACGATCTCCTCGATCTTGTCGTAGCCCTTCGCCGCGCCCTTCTCCATGCCCGACTGGAGCACGATGTCGCGCGTTTGTTTGCTGTCGTACTTCGCGACGAGCCGCATCGTCGTCTTGCCGTTGTTCTCGGTGAACGTCGTCGTGATCAGGCTCGGATGCTCGCGTGCCATGTCGACGTCGAAGATCTCGGTGTACACGACCTTCTCGGGATAGACGATTTCGTGGTGCTCGCCGCAGAACGGCACCTCGCGGCCGTCAGGCGTCTTGCCGACGTAGCGGTACTTGCCGCCGACGCGAAAGTCGATCTCGCACACGGTCATCTCGACGTGGCCGGTGCCCCACCACTGCCGCACGTGCTCGGGTTTGGTGAACATCTCCCAGACGAGCGCGCGCGGCGCGTCGAAGTCTCGCGTCATCTCGATCTCGAGATCCGACGGCGTCGTGACAACCAGTTTATTTCTTGCGCTCATCTTTCTTGTCCTTCTGCTGGATGGTTTTCAGGTAGTCGTCGAGGCGGTCGAAGCTCGCTTCCCAGAACTGCCGGTATTTCTCGAGATACACAGACACCTCCTGCAGGGGCCGTGCATCGAGTCGACACGGTCGCCACTGCGCATCGCGCCCGCGGATGATCAGCCCCGCACGCTCGAGCACCTTCAGGTGCTTCGAGATCGCAGGCAGGCTCATCTCGAAGGGAGCGGCGAGCTCGGTGACCGACACGCCGTCTTGCCCCTCCGCTAGGCGGGCAAGGATCGCGCGCCTCGTCGGATCGGCGAGGGCAGCGAATGTCGTATCGAGATTCTTCGACATCTTCGATTTAACCTCGTAGTTAATTAACCCATAGGTTCAATAGTCGCAGAAGTCAATCGCACGTTAAGGTGAGGTTTCGGATTGACACTGAAGCATCACCCGACCATAGTCCCTTCAGCTAGATAGAACCTTACGTATACGTGAGGGTTAAGCATGGACGAGAGCAATCCACGACACAGGTCTGCGGCCGACAAGCTGATGCGCGTCGGCGAGCTCGCAGCCGCGGTCAACAAGACCGTCCGCGCGATGCACCTCTACGAGGAGCTGGGATTGCTCGAGCCGCGTGCGCGCTCCGAAGGTGGCTTCCGACTCTATGGTCCCGAAGCGATCGATCGCATCCACTGGATCGTGAAGCTGCAGGCGATCGGATTCACGCTCGCCGAGATCCAGGGCTTCGTGAAGGATTTCCAGAGCGCGGGTTCTGCGCCCGAAGCGACGGCGCGCGTACGTGCGCTGTTCCAGGAGAAGCAGCAGAACATTCGCGAGCAGATCACGCAGCTTTCGGTGATCGAGAACGACATCAACGAAGCGCTCGCGTATCTCGATAGCTGCCAGACCTGTTCGACTGACTACGCGCCGACCGAGTGCGGCGCCTGCGATCACCAGGGGCACCAGAAGGGCGAAGCGCCGCCACTGTTCGCAGGAATCTCCAAGCGTCACGAGGAAAAGGAATTCGATGTTCCCGTGACCGTGCTCTATCGCGAAGGAAACAACTGATGTCTGAGGTCAAGACGCCCATCTTCATGGACAACCACTCGACGACGCGCGTCGATCCGCGCGTGCTCGAGACCATGCTGCCGTACTTCGACGTGCACTACGGCAACGCGGCGAGCCGCAACCACGTGTTTGGTTGGACGGCGGAAGCCGCGGTCGAGAACGCGCGTAACCAGGTCGCGTCGCTGATCGGCGGCGACGGCAAAGAGATCGTGTGGACGAGCGGCGCGACCGAGTCGAACAACCTCGCGCTGAAGGGTGCCGCGAGCTTCTACAAGAAGCAGGGCAACCACATCATCACCGTCGAGACCGAGCACAAGAGCGTCATCGATACCTGCAAGCGTCTGCAGCGCGAGGGCTACGAGGTCACGTACCTCACGCCGCAGAAAGACGGCCTTGTCACGCCCGAGATGGTGACCGCGGCGATGACCGACAAGACGCTGGTCGTCAGCATCATGCTGGCGAACAACGAGATTGGCGTCGTCCAGGACGTCAACGCGCTCGGCGCGGCGATCAAGGCGAAGAACCCCAAGACGCTGTTCCACATCGACGGCGTCCAGGGCGCCGGCAAGATTCCGTTCGACGTCAATGCGGCGAAGGCTGACCTCGTCGCGTTGTCGGCGCACAAGATGTACGGACCGAAGGGCGTCGGCGCGCTGTGGGTGCGCCGCAAGCCGCGCGTCCGCATCGACCCGATCATCGACGGTGGTGGGCACGAGCGCGGTATGCGCTCGGGCACGCTGGCGGTGCCGCTGATCGTCGGGTTCGGTAAGGCCGCTGCGCTTGCGAAAGAAGAGATGCAAGCTGAGGCGATTCGGCTCAAGGCGCTCCGCGAGCGGCTCTACCGCGGCATCACCGCGAAATTGCCAGAGACGTACGTCAACGGTTCTCTGGAAGATGGCCGCAGGCTGCCCGGCAACCTGAACATCTCGTTCGCGTTCGTCGAGGGCGAGAGCCTGCTCATGGCGCTCAAGGATGTCGCGGTGTCGAGTGGCTCGGCGTGCACGTCGGCATCGCTCGAGCCGAGCTACGTACTGCGCGCGCTGGGCGTCGGTGACGAGCTGGCCCATACTTCGATTCGCTTCGGCCTTGGTCGGTTCAACACCGAGGCGGAAGTCGACTACGTGATCGACCTCGTCGTGAAGTCGGTCGATCGGCTACGTCAGCTCAGCCCGCTCTGGGAAATGCATCAAGAAGGGATCGACATCAACTCGATCCAGTGGACTCCGCACTGAGGAAACGACCATGGCGTATTCAGACAAAGTACTCGACCACTACGAGAACCCCCGCAACGTCGGCACGTTCGCCAAGGACGAGGCCGAAGATGTCGGTACGGGGCTCGTCGGCGCGCCGGCCTGCGGCGACGTCATGCGTCTTCAGATCAAGGTCAAGGACGGTCGCATCGAGGATGCGAAGTTCAAGACGTTCGGTTGCGGCTCGGCCATCGCGTCGAGCTCGCTCGCGACCGAGATGATCAAGGGCATGACGCTCGACCAGGCGGCGTCGATCACGAACACCCAGATCGTCGAAGAGCTCAACCTCCCGCCGGTCAAGATCCACTGCTCGGTGCTCGCCGAGGACGCGATCAAGGCGGCGATCGCCGACTTCAAGAAGAAGAAGGCGTCACGCGAGGTGAAGGCGGAGACGCCGGCGGCCGAGGCGCGCCGCCAGGAGGGCTGAGCCATGGCCATCTCGATCACCGACGCGGCGGTGAAGGAGATCAAGAAGCAGCAGGCGAAGCGCCAGACGCCGGACTCGGCACTGCGCGTCGGGATCCGCGGCGGCGGCTGTACCGGGTTCTCGTACCTCTTCGAGTGGGCCGACGGCCCGCCCAAGGAG